>NZ_JBVPVA010000689.1:0-3269 GCF_055612215.1 Actinomycetospora sp.
ACGGGAGATCACGAGGCCGCCGTCCTTGAGCACCTTGAGGTGCTGGGACACCGCGGGCCGTGTGATCGGCAGCAGCTCGGCGATCTCACCGACCGCGCTGGGACGCCGCGCGAGCAGCTCGAAGATGGCGCGTCGGTTCGGGTCGCCGAGCAACCCGATCCCGGCATCTTCGTTAGTGCTCACGAACGGTTAGCGTAGACGCACATAGAGGCCGTGACCAGAGGCACGTCTCGCCGGTCGGCGGTCGCGCGCGCTCGTCGCGCGCACGAGTCACCGTCGTGGGCCGAAGGCGCGGCTGCTCAGCAGGCGCAGGTCACCAGGCCGAGGTTGATGGTCGCCGCGAGGACGAGGTTCGCGAACGGGACGCGAAACGGGTGCGCTATCGCCTGTTCGACGACCACGTCGCCGCCCTGCTCGACCAGGCGACCCGCTACCTCGAGCACCTACGCGTCGGGCAGGTCGACGTGACCGATCTCGGCGTTCCCCACTCCGGCGTGATCGATGAGACGAACCCGATTCCGTACTCCACGGTCATGTTCCGGGACCCCGACAACATCCAGCTCGAGTTCGTCTACGTCGGAACGTAGCGGTCTCGGTGAGCCCCACCCCACTTCTGACGGGCATACGGCAGCGCCCCGAGCTCCGATGCCGACTCGCGAGAACTGCTGGCGACGCCGGAGCGTGACGGGCCGGCCGTTCCCGGGTGGCTCATCAGAGATCGACCCCAGCACCGGAGGCCATGGGCACGTCCGGACGTACGGCCGGCGATCCCACGGGCATCCAGCGCGCACTGGAGCCGACGACACGGGTCGCGTCGGAGCCGGTCAGCGCCGGTCCGTCGCCGGACCCGTAGCAGCGCTCGACGCCGACGGCGTCGAGGTGGCAGGCGAACCACGTGACGAAGACGGCGTCGACCGCCCCGGCGCGACCCGGCAGCTCAGCAGTCCAGAACGGTGCGTCCACGTCGGCGCGGATCCGCCACGCGCGTCCCTCGTGGTCGAGCACGGTCCGGCGGCTGGGCACGGCGTGCAGGAGCTGGCGCAGGCGCAGCTCGCCCAGCGGGAGCTCCACCGCCCAGTCGACCCGGTCACCGCGTCGGTCGCCACGGGCCGAGGCCACGACGACGTCCGAGTCGTCCACGAGCCGGAGCGCCACAGCGCTGATGCTGCCGTCCTCGAACCGCTCGAGGATCCGTTCCTCGAGCGCCAGCGTCGCGTCCTCGACCTCCACCCGACGCCGTCCTCGGGCGTCCACCGACGAGGTGGCGACGCTCCGGTCGCCCAGGAGCACGACCCCGTCGCCGGTCCGCATCGACATCTCGGCCCGGACGCCCTCGGCGTAGGTGCACAACTCGTCGTCGTACCGGTCGTACCGCTGTGCCCAGCCGAGGCGGTAGGCCGGCACCATCGCGAGGACCGCGACCATCCAGCAGCCGAACCAGGCGAAGAGCACGTTCGTCGGGTCCGCGACGCCGGCGACCGCGACGAGGAATCCCAGCCCGACCACGCCGAGCGCGGCGCTGGTCCACCACCATCGCATCCACCGGCGGTTCCGGGCCCTCCGTGCGGCCTGCTCACCGACCCAGCGGGGCCCGCCACCGGGGACGCGGGGGACCGACTGCTGGAGGGAGGCGGAGCTGGTCATCGTGGAATCCCCTCGGAGCCCGCGGGAGCGCGGTCCGCTCCCGACGTCGCCCAGGGTCCGACCGACGGCCTCGTGGGTCAGTACCTCGGCGCACACCCGGTGTGTCCCCGCCGCGACAGAGCCGCGGGCACGGCGACGACGCGGACCCGGCCGGTCGAGCGCGATGATCGGGATGGCGTGCGGCACGACGCCGAGAGAACATCGTCATGATCGTGACGACGTCTCGCGCGCAGGAGGAAACATGGCTGGACAGTGGCGTCCGGGCGACTCGGTCCCCGATCGGTACCTGCTGGCGCTCGAGGCGGGGTCGGTGAGCCTCGAGGAGACGTGCTCCGCGCTGGCCGCGTACGAGTGGCCGGACTCCACGCCGGCGATCTCGACCGGGAGCAGCTCCGCCGACCCGTTCCCGCCGGGCGGCTGGGTCAAGACGGTGGAGGCGGCGTACGGCGACGGGCGCGTCACCCCCGAGCAGTACGAGGCGATCTGGCTGGCGTCCAGCGGTCGGGGCCGCTGACCTCCCCGGACCGACCGGGTCCGTCGATCAGGCCAGGCCGGGAGGTCCCGGTTCCCGACGATGAGGAGATCGCGATGTCCCGCGTGCTGATCACGGGGTCGAGCGACGGGCTCGGCCTGATGGCCGCGCAGACCCTCAGCGAGCAGGGACACGCCGTGACCCTGCACGCGCGCAACGACCGCCGGGCCCAGGACGCCCGGGCGGCGCTCCCGGACGCCGAGGGCGTGCTGGTGGGCGATCTGACCGCCCTCGCCGAGATCCGGTCGGTCGCGGCGCAGGCGAACGAGTCGGGTCGGTTCGACGCCGTCATCCACAACGCCGGCATCGGCTACCGCGAGCCGCGTCGTGTCGAGACCGTCGACGGACTGTCCCACGTGTTCGCCGTCAACGTGCTCGCCCCGTACCTGCTCACCGCGCTGATCACCCCGCCGGACCGGCTGGTGTACCTGAGCTCCGGGATGGCCCGGGGCGGCGACCCGGACCTGTCCGACCCCCAGTGGACGGCACGTCGCTGGAACGGCGCGCAGGCCTACAGCGACAGCAAGCTCTTCGACGTCCTGCTCGCGTTCGGGGTCGCCGCCCGCTGGCCGGGCGTGCTGTCGAACTCGGTGGAGCCGGGGTGGGTGCCGACGAAGATGGGTGGTCCCGGTGCCCCCGACGACATCGACCTGGCGCCGGTCACCCAGGCCTGGCTCGCCGTGAGCGACGACCCGGCCGCCACCGTCACCGGCCGGCACTTCCGCCACCTGCGCGAGCGGGCCGCGCCCGACCACGCGCACTCGGAGCGGGCGCAGGACGCGCTGCTGGCCTATTGCGCCGACCTCACCGGTACCCCGATCCCTGCGCCCGCGACACGCTGAGCCACGGGTCCCCGGGCGTCCGGACGTAGCGGATCCACGCGTCACGCGGCACGCCGGGAACGGCGGTGTCGCTGCCCGAACTCACGGCGAGCGCTCCTCGGCGGTGATCGACGAGGGACTGAATCCCCTGACCACCAGCCAGACGCCGAGGGAGAACTCCCACAACGCGATGGGGAGCGCGGCGACCGTCCCGATCGGCGAGGTCTGGTCGTAGAGCCCGAAGACGGTCGCGGCGACGGAGGCGAGGAGCA
>NZ_JBVPVA010000691.1:0-2596 GCF_055612215.1 Actinomycetospora sp.
TGAGCTGGCGGCGTTGCGGCAGGCCGCCGCGATCGCCGACAGCGCCCTGGCCGAGGTGCTGGAGGGCCTGGTGCTCGGCCGGACCGAGCGCCATCTCGCGCGAGAACTCGAGCGGCGGATGCTCGACAAGGGCGCGGAGGCCGCAGCGTTCCCGTCGATCGTCGCATCCGGGCCGAACTCCGCGATCCCGCACCACCGGCCCACCGACGCCCCGCTCGCCACCGG
Source organism: Actinomycetospora sp. (assembly GCF_055612215.1). NCBI lineage: Bacteria > Bacillati > Actinomycetota > Actinomycetes > Pseudonocardiales > Pseudonocardiaceae > Actinomycetospora > Actinomycetospora sp. The sequence continues at coordinate 226 of NZ_JBVPVA010000691.1, forward strand.
GGACCTCGTGACCATGGACTTCGGCGCCCTGGTCGACGGCTACCACTCGGACATGACCCGCACCGTGCTCGTCGGACCCGGGAGCGCCGTCGCGGACTGGCAGCGCGAGGTCTACGCCCTGGTCGACGCGGCCGCGGCCGCCGGTCGGGCCGCCCTGCGACCCGGCGTCGACACCCAGGAGATCGACGCCGCCGCCCGGGACGTCATCGCCGCCGCGGGCTACGGCGAGTTCTTCGTGCACCCGGTCGGGCACGGGGTCGGGCTGGTCATCCACGAGGCTCCGGCGATGGGCTCGACGGCGACCGCTACCCTGGTGGAGGGCATGACGGTCACCGTCGAGCCGGGCGTGTACCTCCCCGGTCGCGGCGGCGTGCGGATCGAGGACACCCTGGTCGTGACCGGGTCCGGGGCCGAACCGCTGACCGCGTCGACACGGGATCTCCTGGTCCTGGGCTGACGCGGGCCCGTCCGGACACCCGGTCCGCAGACGAGATCGAGCACAGGAGCGACGCGGCAGTGGCGACGACGAACGACCTGAAGAACGGCCTGGTGCTGCGGATCGACGGCAACCTCTGGTCCGTCACCGAGTTCCAGCACGTCAAGCCGGGCAAGGGTGGCGCCTTCGTCCGGACGACACTGAAGAACGTGATGACCGGCAAGGTCGTCGACAAGACCTTCAACGCGGGCACCAAGGTGGAGACGGCCAACGTCGACCGCCGGGACATGACCTTCCTCTACCGCGACGGCGACGACTTCGTGTTCATGGACGCGAACGACTACGAGCAGATCCCGGTCCCGGCGCAGACCGTCGGGGACCAGGCGCGCTTCCTGCTGGAGAACCAGGAGGTGCAGGTGTCCTTCAACGACGGCGTCCCGCTGTTCATCGAGATGCCGGCCTCGGTCGAGCTCGAGATCACCCACACCGACCCCGGGCTGCAGGGCGACCGCTCCACTGGTGGCACCAAGCCCGCGACGGTGTCCACCGGGGCGGAGATCCAGGTCCCGCTGTTCCTCGAGACCGGCACGACGGTCAAGGTCGACACCCGCGACGGCCGCTACCTCGGCCGCGTGTCGAGCTAGTGGGGGACGAGGCGAAGCGGAGCTCGACCCAGGTAGCAGCAGGACGGTCGGCCCACCAGGACACCCCGCCCCGCAAGGGCTCGCGGTCGAAGGCCCGCAAGCGCGCGCTGGACATCCTCTTCGAGTCCGAGGCCCGCGCCGAGGACCCGCTCGACGTGCTCCGGCGGCGCATCGCGGGGTCGGACGCGCCCCCGGTCTCGGACTTCGCGCAGACGCTGGTCGAGGGGGTCGTCGCCCACCGGGAGCACATCGACGCCTCGCTCGGCGAGATGGCGCGGGGCTGGTCGGTGGAGCGGATGGCCGCCGTCGACCGCGCGATCCTGCGCATCGGGGCCTACGAGGTGCTCTTCACCGAGGACGTCGACGACGCGGTGGCCATCGACGAGGCGATCCTGCTCGCCCGGGAGCTCTCGACCGACGACTCGCCGCGGTTCGTGAACGGGGTGCTGGCGGGGCTGGCGTCGGGCCGTCGCGAGCCGGTCGCGGCCCCCGAGCGGGAGCGGGTGGACGTGCCGCCCGACGCCGAGCTCGCGGAGCCCCCGGGCGACGGCGCAGGGGACACCGACGAATGAGCGAAGGGCCCTCTCGGTCGATCTGGTCGACCGAGGGGGCCCTTCACTCAGCACGACCGGGGGCGCGACGTTCCGGCGAAGGTCACCCCTCGCCCGTCTATCCGACCGAAGGTGCCCTTCGCTCGGAACGCGCCGCCGCCGCCGAAGCTCAGTCCTCGCGGACGGCCCGCGCCTCGGGCGGCAGCACGCCCCACTCGACGAGCTGCTCGGACAGGTCGCCCGGCGTCATGTCGTAGATGATCGCGAGCGAGCGCAGGTCCTCGTTGCGGATCGAGAGGACCTTGCCGTTGTAGTCGCCGCGCTGGCTCTGGATCGCGGCGGCGTACCGCGCGAGCGGGCCGGCCTTCTCGGCGGGCAGCGCCTGCAGCCGCTCCAGGTTGATGACGATCTTGGCGGCGGGCTCGGAGCCCGACGGGATGCGCCCCTCGGGCAGCAGCTCGGCCACCGGGACGCCGTAGAAATCGGCGAGCTCGGCCAGCTTCTGCACGGTCACGGCGCGGTCGCCGCGCTCGTAGGACCCGACGACGACGGCCTTCCAGCGGCCGCCCGACTTCTGCTCGACGCCGTGCAGGGACAGGCCCTGCTGCTGGCGGATACCCCGAAGCTTGGCGCCCAGCGCCTTCGCATAGTCGCCCATTTGCGGCACCCCGTTCCCGACGCGTCGGTCGGGGGGACCGCCGACGCTGACTGCTGAAGTCGATACGGAGAGTGATGATGCG
>NZ_JBVPVA010001192.1:0-2312 GCF_055612215.1 Actinomycetospora sp.
TCCTGCAGGTTCGTCCAGGACACCTGCCCGACCGCGTGGAGGTCGTCGTCGAGGAAGAGCACCGAGAGATCGAAGTCCGTCCGGTGCGCGGCCTCGCGCCAGTCGATGAAGAAGCGCAGCAGGTCGGTGGCCGCAGCGGCCCGCGCCGTCGTGCCGCGAGGGAGCACCGCGTGCCCGTCGGCGGCCGCCTTGCCGCTGGTCGGCAGGGCCACGGGCCGGACCGCGGGATGCACGACGAGCGTCCCGGGCGTGCGCAGCCGCCGCGCGATCTCGTCGTCGACGAGGGCCGCGAGCCGCGCGGCCGCGTGGGGCGGGAGCGGCTCGCGGGTCTCCGGCTCGAGATGGGGCCGGCCGCGGCGGGTGACGAACAGGCGCTCCCGGTTCGGTCGGTCGGCGTTCTCGAGGTGCCCGCGCAGGGAGAAGAGCACGCGACCGGATACGGACGGCAGCGCCCGGGCGATGCCGTCGACGACCTGCTCCTGCTGCTCGGGGCGAGCGGTGCGCACCAGACGGTCGGCCCAGCGAATCAGGACCCCGGGGGTGGCGGCGAGCGCCTCGGTCGCGGCGACCGCGTCACCGCGCCGGGCGGCCAGTTCCGCGTGGGCGGTCGCCGAGCGCGCCACCTCCTCACCCCGCGCCACGGCGAACACGCGCGCCGCGTGCGGCCAGTGCTTCCCGTGCTCGTGCGGGTGCAGCCGCTCCCCCAGCCGCTTCCAGAGTTCCCGACGCCGGGTGACGTCGGACAGCGCCGACGGCTGCTTCCCGACGAGGTCGTCGAGCGCCGCGAGCAGCGCGCGCCGCTCCCGGCGGGCGAACGACCGGATGCGGGCGGGCTCGGCGAGGGCGACGTCGCCGCCGGACGCCCGGACCGCGACCCGCAGGACGTCGGTGACCGTCCCGCACAGCACGAGCGGGCGACCCGCGGCCATCCGCGCCGAGTCGATCGTCGCGCGGTTCTCGACCGCGGGGACCTCCGTCGGCGGCTCCTCCCCGACGAAGGCGGCCGCGAGGTCGGCGAGCAGCGCGAGGTCACCGCGGGTCGGCGGCGTGGTGGCGCCGGCGAGCTCGAGGTAGGCGCGGCGGGCCTCCTCCTCGAGCGAGCCGCCCAGCACCAGGTGCGTCCGGCGGTCGTCGGGCGAGGCCGTCCGCGGCTCGCGCCGCGCGAGCATCTCGGCGAAGGAGTGCTGGTAGCGGCCGTAGGTGGGCAGCACGGTGAGGTCCACGACCCCCGACGGGACGCCCTCGGCTTCCACGCCGTGGCTCGCCAGGCACTGCGCCCAGAAGTGCTCGGTCGGCGGCACCCCGGCCGGGAAGTCGATGAAGTACGGGTTGGCCTCCACGTGGGAACCGATGCGCTCCTTGACGCCCTCGAGGATCCGGACGGCGGCGTCGAAGGCGGTGCCGGGCTCCAGCCCGGCGAGGTGCGCGAGGAGCTCGGCCGGCGCGACGAACCCTTCGGAGAGGAGCGCGACGTCGAGCTGCCGCGCCACGACCTCGGCGTTCCCGGACGGCCCGTCGACCGCCGGGACGCGCAGGCTGCGCGCGATCAGCCGCTCCGTCGTCCCCGGCAGCAGCCCCACAGCGGTCTGGTCCCCCATCGAGCCCCCTCCATCGCTCCGTCGTCGGTCATGGAACACCGACATCGCTCCCGGAGGGATCGATTTCCGGCGGCGGACGACCTGCCGCATCGCGGGTGGACCCGCTCTCCCCCGCGGCGGTGCTCCGCCTACGGTCGGTGGGGTGGCCGCCAAGCTGACCGAGGACGACCTCACCGGGATCGCCTACGACGCGAACCGCGCCGACGACCCGCGCCCCTTCATCGACGAGCTGGTCGCGATCGCCGAGGACGGGCGGCTCGCCGACGAGGGCGACGCCTCCTACGCGTTGGGCCTCGCCTCGGACCTCGCCGAGAAGTGCCAGGACGGGGAGTCGGCGGTCTCGCTCGCCCAGCGGGCGATCGGGAAGGCGCGGGACACCAGGGACGAGCGGTGGCTGCGCGGTCGGCACGCCGATCTCCTCCTGCGGTTCGGCCACGAGGAGGAGGGCATGCGCGAGCTGCACGCGCTGCGGCCGCTGCTGTCCCGCGACGAGATGGCCCCGCACTACGTGACCGACCCGCTCGTCGAGAACGGCCGCGCCGAGCTCGCCGAGGAGTGGCTGACCACGGCGATGATCACGGCCGCCGACGTCCTCGAACGCGCCGAACCGGGCTCCGAGGCGGCGGAGGAGGCAGCGGACATCGAGCTCGGCCTGGCCCGCCGACGCCGGTTCGTGCGGCGTGACCTCGGGCTGCCGCCCGACGACGTCGACCG
>NZ_JBVPVA010000001.1:0-2099 GCF_055612215.1 Actinomycetospora sp.
GACCGGGCGGCCGTCGACGGTGCCCTGGCCGGTGACGACGCCGTCGCCGTACGGCCGGTTCGCCTCCAGGCCGAAGTTCGTGGACCGGTGGCGGGCCATGGCGTCGAACTCGAGGAAGCTGCCCTCGTCGAGCAGCAGGTCGAGGCGCTCGCGGGCGGTCTTGCGCCCGCGGGCGTGCTGGCGCTCGACGGCGCGCTCGGAGCCGGCGTGGACGACGTCGTGCTGACGGCGGTGCCAGTCGGCCAGCTTCCCGGCGGAGGTGTGGACGTCGGGCTCGTCCGCGGCCTCGTCGGGCTCGGGCGGCGGCGTCGTCGCGGCGGTCATGAGCGCGGACCCTAGCGACACGCCGCGGGCGCTCCCAGACGAACGGGGACGTGAGACCAGCCACTGGACCCGGCGCCGGGCGCCCGCGACGCCGGCGCGGCGGGACCGTCGGGGGTGGCCGTTACCGTGCGCCCATGCTCCCGGGGATGAAGGAGGCCGCGGCCTGGGCCGCGGTGGCGCAGACGGCCGTCGCGCCGCAGGGGCCGTGGGCGCGGGTCGACGTCGTCGACCGGACCGGGTCGACGAACGCCGACCTCGTCGCGGCCGCCGCGGACGGGGCGCCCGACCGCACCGTCCTCGTCGCCCACCAGCAGGACGCGGGCCGCGGGCGGCGGGACCGGTCCTGGGAGTCCGCGCCGTCGGAGGGGCTGACGTTCTCGGTGCTGCTGCGGCCCGCGCAGGTGCCGGTGGCGCAGTGGGGCTGGGCGCCGCTGATCGCGGGGCTGGCGCTCGTCGTCGCCATGGAGGACTACCGGCCGGCGGCCGGGGACGCCGCGGTCCCCGTCGCGCTCAAGTGGCCGAACGACCTGCTGCTCGGCGCCGGCCGGCGCAAGGGTGCGGGCATCCTCGCCGAGGTCGTCGACGGCGGCGGCTCGCCGGCGCTCGTCGTCGGCATCGGGATCAACGTGTCCACGCCCGAGGCCGAGCTCCCCGAGGGCGGGACGTCGCTGCTCGCGCAGAGCGTGCGCCGCACGCGTCCCGACGTACTCGGCGACGTCCTCGCGACCTTCGCCTCCCTCGACGACGACTGGCGCGCCGCCCGGGGCGACGCCGCGCGGGCCGGCCTGCTCGCCGGGTACCGGCGGCGCTGCGCGACCCTCGGGAGCACCGTGCGGGTCGCGCTGCCCGGCGACCGCGAGCTGCACGGCGTCGCGGAGGACATCGACGACGACGGCCGCCTGGTCGTGCGCTCGGCCGACGACGGGGCCCGCACGATCGTCTCCGCGGGCGACGTCGTGCACGTGCGGACCGAGGCGTAGGCCCCACCGGGGGCCACCCGGACCGGTGTCCTTCCCCGGCGCGGTGCTCGGATCCGGGCCCTCGCGCGGATACGCTCGATCTCCCATCCCGAGGGGAGGAGATCCGTGCCCTACCCGGAACGTCTCCTCGTGGCGGGGGAGCGGGTCGCGCGTCACGTGCGGCCGCACTGGCGGATGCTCGTCCTGCCCGCCGTGCTCCCGGTCGTCGTCGCGTTCCTCGGGGCGTGGCTCGTCGCGCTCACCCGCCCGACGCCGTGGTTCGTCACCGTGCTCGTCGCCGTGCTCGTGGTGGGTCTCGGGCTGCTCGGCTGGTTCTCGGCCGCGCCGGTGCTGCGCTGGCGCTCGACCCACTTCGTCGTCACCGACCGGCGCATCCTCGTGCGCGAGGGCGTGCTGTCCCGGACCGGGGTGGCCGTGGTGGGCGCGTCGATCACCGCGGTGCGCACCACCCGGACCGTGACCGAGCGGTTGCTGGGCTGCGGGACCCTCGTCGTGGCCGTCGACGACACCCGTGAGCCCTGGCAGTTCGACGGCATCGGGCGGGTCGACCGCGTCGCGGCCGAGGTCGAGCGGATGGCGCGGCGCCGCGGCGGGCTGCGCCCCGACCGGTGGGGTGCCTGGCGGGACGACGCCGACGCCGATGACGGGGACGACCTCGGCGACGACCCGGACGACGAGGACCTCGACCTCGACGACACCTGGGACGACGACGCCGAGTGGGACGAGGACGGGGACGACGAGCGCGGCGAGTTCGCCGACGTGCCGACCCCGCGCCGCCGCGGGCGCCGGCTGCCC
>NZ_JBVPVA010000119.1:0-8972 GCF_055612215.1 Actinomycetospora sp.
ACGACCCGATCAACCACCCCCAGGCCGCCACCGGCCGCCGCAACGTCGTCATCGACCAGATGCGCCAGCAGGGTGAGCTGAGCCCCGAGCAGGCCGCCGCCGCGGCGGCGTCTCCGCTCGGCGTGCAGGCCCCGCTGCACGGGGTGGCCAACGGTTGCGTGGGCGCCGGCCCCGACGGGTTCTTCTGCACCTACGTGCTCGACTACCTCGACCAGGCCGGGATCACCCAGGGGCAGCTGCGTGCGGGCGGCTACACGGTGAAGACGACGCTGAACCCGGCCGCGATGGCCGCGGCGAAGCAGGCCGTCGACGCCCAGGTGCCGCCGACCCAGCCGCACGTGGCGGACACCCTCGCCGTCGTGGCGCCGGGCGCCACCAACCACCCGGTCCTGGCGCTGGCCGCGAACCGCAGCTACGGCCTCGACGCCTCGCAGGGCCAGACCACCTACGACCTGCCGGCCGAGCCGGAGAACCTGGGCGCCGGGTCCGTCTACAAGATCTTCACCTCGGCGACCTACCTGATGGGCGGCGGGGGCATCGCCAACGTCCTCCCGATCCCGCCGAGCGGGTACGCCTCGCCGCTGAGCCCCGGCTTCGTCGTCGCCAACGACGGCAACTACCCGGGGCAGCTGACCCTGCAGGACGGGCTCGCGCAGTCGCCGAACACGCTGTTCGTGAAGCTGGAGGAGACGACGGGGGTCGCCCCGGTCGTCGACATGGCCGTGAACCTCGGCATGACGTCGCTGGCCAAGCCCACCGAGCCCGGCGGGCCGTCGCTCGCGGACACGATGAAGGCCCAGAACCAGGCCTCGTTCACCCTCGGCCCGACGCCCACGAGCCCCCTCGAGCTGGCCAACGTCGACGCCACGCTCGCCTCGCACGGCACCTGGTGCCCGCCGGACCCGATCGTCTCGGTCACCGACGCCACCGGCTCGCCCGTCACGATCCCGTCGACGGCGTGCCGCCAGGCCCTGCCCGCGCCGCTCGCGGACACGCTGATGACCGGCATGTCCAAGGACGACCAGCCCGGCGGGACCTCCGCGGCCGCGGCGGGCAACGCCAAGTGGAACCGGCCGACGGCGGCCAAGACGGGGACGACCGAGACGTCCGAGTCGGGTGCCTTCGTCGGCGCGACGCCCCAGGTCTCGGCGGCGTCGATCGTGTTCGACGACTCGTCACGCCCCCGCCCGATCTGCAACGGCACCCCGCCGACCAGCTGCTCCACCGGCAACCTGTTCGGTGGCGAGACCCCGGCGCAGACCTTCTACCAGGCGATGAACCAGTTCCTCGCCGGCCAGCCGATCCTCCCGCTGCCCCCGACCGACCCGCGGTACGTGACCGGCGGCAACCGCCTCGCCGTCCCGCAGGAGATCGGCCAGCCCCTCGACGCGGCCACCGCCGCCCTGCGTGACGCCGGCTTCGTCGTCGCGACGTCGACGGTCGACAACCGGGCACCCGCGGGCACCGTCGTGGGCCAGACCCCGGCCGGCGGGAGCGGGCAGGCGATCCAGGGGCAGACGATCACGCTGGTGTCCTCCACCGGGAAGGTCGCGGCCCCGCCCGCACCACCCTCGAGCTGATCACCCGATCGGGTGGGATCGACCCGGCCCACGATCGGGCAACGCCGCCGGCGGCCCACGTCAAGGTCGCGGGCCCGCAGATCATCCGATCGGGTGGCACCGGGGCCGGACGGCGACAGGGTGGGTCGTCCGTGGCGTCGGTCCGTCCTGTCGGTCGCCCTGCTCTGCGCAGCGTGGCGGCACGAGTACGAAATGTGATTGCCCACGATCGATCCGCGCGTCGTACCGCGCTGCGAGCTCCGCCGAACGGCGTAGCGCTCTCGGTCGGTCGCTCGATGCTGGGGTGAGCGCGCCGTCCCGCGCGCCCCGATCGGCAGAGACGAGGTGATCGCCGGTGACCAGCATCCGGCCCACCCCGCCCCGGAGGGCTCCGGTGGCGACCACGGTCGGCCCCGGTGCGCCCGGCCCCGGTGCGCCCGGCCCCGCGCGGGCGGCGACGTCGCCCGGGTCGGCGCCGGGCCCGCGCTCCCGCCGCACCGTCTCCCGGGTCGTCGTGGCGACCGACCTCGCACTCGTCGCGGCGGTCGGCACCCTCGGCGTCGCCGTGCTCCCGTGGTTCGGCACCGCCCACCCGCTCGACGGCGCGGTCGTCGTCGTGGCCCTGGTCGCGCTGCTGGGCACGTCCCTCGCCCTCGGGCGCAGCTGGGCCCCGGCCGTCGTCGCGACGGGCGGGCTCGAGTACGGCCGCGTCGTGCAGGCGGGCACCGGCGCCCTGCTCGTGCTGGCGCTCACCGAGGTCGCCCTGCGCGACTACCGCCTCCAGCCGATCACGCTGGTCGTGCTGCCGGTCGCGGTCCTCGCCGTCCTCGCCGGCCGCGGGCTCGGCCGGATCGTCCGCCACCGCCGCCGGCGTCGCGGGGTCGGCCTCGTCGGCGTCCTCGCGGTCGGCTCGGCGGAGTCGGTCACCGACCTCGTGGCGCGCACCCGCCGCGCCCCCGAGCACGGCTGGACGGTCGTCGCCGCGTGCACCCCGGCCGGGCGGGGCGACTGCGCGGGCGTGCCGGTGATCGGGGACCTCGACGACGTCGCCGCGTGCACCGCGTGGCCGGGCGTCGAGGTCGTCGCCGTCGGCGCGGCCCCCGGGTGGACCGGCCGTCGGCTGCACCAGCTCGCGTGGGCGCTCGAGGGCACCGACCTCGACCTCGTCGTCGACCCCGGCCTCATGGAGGTCGCCGGACCCCGCCTGCACATGACCCCCGTCGACGGGCTGCCGATGATCCGCCTGACCCAGCCGACGTTCCGCGGCGCGGGCTGGGTGTGGAAGTCGGTCGTGGACCGGGTGGTGGCCGCCGCGGCGGTCCTGGTGCTCTCGCCGGTGCTGCTCGCCGTCGCCGTCGCGCTCGTCGTCGACGACCGCGGCCCGGTGTTCTTCCGCCAGCAGCGCGTGGGCCGGGACGGCACGACGTTCGCCATGGTCAAGTTCCGGTCGATGGTGGTCGACGCCGAGCGCCGGCGCGAGGACCTGGTCGCCACCGACGCGGACGAGGGCGCCGGGCCGCTGTTCAAGATGCGCCGCGACCCCCGCGTCACCCGGGTCGGCGCGCTGCTGCGGCGCACCTCGCTCGACGAGCTGCCCCAGCTGTTCAACGTCGTCACCGGCTCGATGTCCCTGGTGGGGCCGCGGCCGCCGCTGCCCGCCGAGGTGGCGCAGTACGCCGACGACGCCCGCCGCCGGCTGCTCGTGCGGCCCGGCATGACCGGGCTCTGGCAGGTGTCCGGGCGCTCCGACCTCTCGTGGGAGGAGACGGTGCGCCTCGACCTGCGCTACGTCGAGAACTGGTCGCCCGGCCTCGACATCCACATCCTCGCCCGCACCGTCGCCGCCGTCGTCACCGGCCGCGGCGCGTACTGAACCCGCCACCGAACCGATCGGGAGACCCGTATGAAGCGCGCCCTCGTCACCGGCATCACCGGGCAGGACGGCTCCTACCTCGCCGAGCTGCTGCTCGCGAAGGGCTACGAGGTGCACGGCGTCGTGCGCCGCTCGTCGACCTTCACCACCGGCCGGATCGAGCACCTCTACCAGGACCCGCACGAGCCCGACCAGCGCCTCGTCCTGTACTACGGCGACCTCACCGACTCCTCGCGGCTGGTGACGCTGCTGGAGAAGGTCCGGCCCGACGAGGTCTACCACCTGGCCGCGCAGTCGCACGTGCGTGTCTCGTTCGACGAGCCGGAGTTCACGGGCAACACGACCGGCCTCGGGACCGCGCGGCTGCTCGAGGCGATCCGGATGGTCGGCCTCGACACCCGCTACTACCAGGCGTCGTCGTCGGAGATGTTCGGGGCGACCCCACCGCCGCAGTCCGAGGACACGCCGTTCTACCCGCGCTCGCCGTACGGCGCGGCCAAGGTCTACGGGTACTGGATGGCCCGCAACTACCGCGAGGCGCACGGCCTGTTCGCCGTCAACGGCATCCTGTTCAACCACGAGTCGCCGCGGCGCGGGGAGACCTTCGTGACCCGCAAGGTGGCGCGGGCGGCCGCGCGGATCGCGCTCGGCCTCGACCGCACCGTGCACCTGGGCAACCTCGAGGCGGTCCGCGACTGGGGCTACGCCCCGGAGTACGTCGAGGGCATGTGGCGGATGCTGCAGGCCGACACCCCCGACGACTACGTCCTCGCGACGGGCACCGCCACCACGGTCGGGCAGTGGGTCGAGTACTGCTTCGGCCACGTCGGACTGGACTGGCGCGAGCACGTGCGCTTCGACGAGACCTACCTGCGCCCCACCGAGGTCGACGCGCTCATCGGGGACGCCTCCAAGGCCCGCGCGGCCCTGGGCTGGCAGGCACGGACGATGCCCGAGCAGCTCGCGAAGATCATGGTCGACGCCGACCTCTCCGAGCACACCGGCGCGCGCGTGCCGGCCCCGTCCTGAGCGGGCGCGAGACCCCGCACGGGTGAATCCCCTGGGCGTCGCGACACGCGGCCCCCGGCCCCACGTCCCGGGAGAGGTGCGCCCGGCCCACCGGGAGGGCGTACCCCGGGCCCGATCGCGAGAGAGGAACCGACGTGAGCAGACCGACCGCGCTCGTCACCGGCGTCACCGGACAGGACGGCTCGTACCTGGCCGAGCTGCTGCTGGGGAAGGGCTACGAGGTGCACGGGCTGGCGCGGCGGGTGTCCGCCGGCGCCACCACCCACGTCGACCACCTGCTCGCCGACCCCTACGAGGGACGCGGCGGGCTGGTGCTGCACGAGGGCGACCTCACCGACTCCTCCCGGCTGGTCTCGCTGCTGTCCGAGATCGCGCCCGACGAGGTGTACCACCTGGGCGCGCAGACCGACGTCGCCGCGTCGTTCGCCCAGCCCGAGTCGGCCGCCGACGTGACCGGGCTCGGCACGATCCGGCTGCTCGAGGCGGTCCGGCTGATCGACCTGGACCTGCGGTTCTTCCACGCGGCCTCGGCGCAGATGTTCGGCGACTCCCCGTCGCCGCAGCACGAGGACAGCCCGCTCCGGCCGCGGTCGCCGCACGCGCTGGCGAAGGTGACCGCCTACTGGGCCGTCCGCGCGGCCCGCGAGGTCCACGGCCTGCACGCGGTGAACGGCATCCTGTTCAACCACGAGTCGCCGCGGCGCGCGCCGTCCTTCGTGACCCGCCGGATCGCGCGCGCGGCCGCCGGGATCGCGCTCGGCCGCGGGCGCCACGTGACGCTCGGGAACCTCGACGCGGTCCGCGACTGGGGCTTCGCCCCGGAGTACGTCGAGGGCATGTGGGCGATGCTGCAGGCCGACGAGCCCGTCGACCACGTCCTCGCGACCGGCACCGCGCACACCGTCGAGGACGTCGCACGGGCGTGCTTCGCGCACGTCGGGCTGGACTGGACCCGGCACGTGCGCTTCGACGAGCGGCTGGTGCGGCCCGCGGAGGTGGACGTCCTGGTGGGCGACCCGTCGCGGGCGGCGCGGGAGCTGGGCTGGCGGCCGCGCACGTTCGTGCCCGAGCTCGCCCGCATCCTGGTCGACGCGGAGCTGTCGGTCCTCGAGGGCCCGGCGACGGGGATGACGTCGCTGGCAGGATGACGGGCATGGCCGTCACGCACGTCGTCACGTTCACCTGGAACGACGACACCACCCCGGAGATCGTCGACGACATCCACGCCCGCCTGCGGGCCTGGATCGACCGCGGGGAGGGGCTCGAGGGCCTCGAGTCGTGGCAGGCGGGCCGCGACCTCGGCCTCGCGGCGGGCAACGCCGCGTACGGGGTGTCGGCGACGTTCGCCGACCAGGAGGCCTACGAGCGCTACCGGGACCACCCGGAGCACCGGGCGATCATCAGCGAGCACATCGCGCCGCGGGTCGCCGTGCGGTCGGGGTTGCAGTTCGCCCACTAGGTGCCTGCGGCTCGTGAGCACTAGTCCGTGTCATAGGACGGACTAGTGCTCACAGGGCCGAAGGCCACCTACGCGGCGCCGGCGGTCGGCGTGGGCTTCGGACCCTCGGGGACGCGCGAGCCGCCGCCCCCGCCGCCGGACCCGTCGTCGTCGGGGCCCTCCTCGGAGGAGGGGCCCGCGGCCGGGTCGTCGACCCAGATCGAGATCGTGTCGCCCGGGGTGGCGGAGGCGCCCGCGCGTGGGCGCTGGTTGGTGACGGTGCTGCGTCCGGCCCCGGTGTGGGCCGCGTTCTTCGGGACGGCCAGGAGTCGCGCGTCGAGGGCGGCGTCGTGGGCGTCGGCGGCGGCGAGCCCGACGAGCTCCGGGACCGTGGTCGTGTCGGTGAGGCTGTCGGCCATACCTCGACGGTACCCATCCGGCCTCGAGCCCAAGGGCGGTGCCCGCCGCACGCGTCGCATCTCACTGTTCGCGCACACCAGCATGGCCCGACAGCATCACCCGAAATGGTTAAGACCATCATCACAATAAGGACTTAGAGTCACCACCACGCGGGGCCGCCGCGCTGGCACTGGGCCAGGAGTCCTGGGGTGGCCGCGCGACCACCACAGTTCGTGAGAATCCGGGGGAGTCCCGATGCGCGCCACCTACCGAGTCCTGGCCTATCTGCTCGCCCTCGAGGTCGTCGTGCAGGCCGCCGCGATCGCCTGGGCCGTCTTCGGTCTCTCGACGTGGATCGAGAACGGCGGCGTCCTCGACAAGGCCGGTCTGGAGAGCGACGCGACGGTCTTCGACGGCGTCACCGGCTTCATGGTCCACGGCCTCAACGGCCAGATGATCGTCCCGGCCATCGGGCTGATCTTCTTCGTCGTGTCGTTCTTCGCCCGGTTCCCGGGCGCCGTCGCCTGGGCGGGGGCCGCGTTCGGCACGGTGATCGTCCAGGTCGCGCTCGGGATCTTCGCTCACACGGTGCCCGCGCTCGGGATGCTCCACGGCGCCGTCGCGCTCGTCCTGCTCGTGGTCGCGCTCGTCGCGGCCCGGAAGGCCTCGGGCTCGCCGGTCGGCACGGACTCCGCTACGTCCACCGGCACGCACGCCGCGGTCTGAGCGGCTCCGGGACGAGGCGCGGGAGGACGGACGTGCTCGGGACCGACGACGCCCGCCCCGTGGGCGGGCCGCCGCCGCTCGCGCCCCCGCCCGCGCCCGTCCGCCGCGGGCGGCGGCACCGTCGGACGCTCGTCGCCGTCCTCGCCGCGCTGGTCGTCCTCGCGCCGGTCGCCTGGTTCTGGGCCGCGAGCCTGCCGTCGGGCACCTGGTCGGTGACCGACATGGGCTATCCCGACGACGGCGGCGGTCCGCCGCTCATGGACCACGCCGGGATGGCGGGGATGACGGGGCGCCCGGTCGACACCCTGCGTCTGCCCGACGGGCCGGCCGACGTCGACGTCACGCTCGTCGCCCGCGCGCAGACCGTGCGGCTCGCCGGCGGCCAGGTCGTCACCGGCTACACCCTCAACGGCGTCACGCCGGGGCCCGAGATCCGCGCGGTGGCGGGCCAGACGGTCCGGGTCCGGCTGGTCAACGCCGACGTGCCCCGCGGGGTGACCCTCCACTGGCACGGCGTGGACGTCCCGAACGCCGACGACGGCGTCGCGGGCGTCACCCAGGACGCGGTCCTGCCGGGCGGCGAGTTCGTCTACCGGTTCCGCGCCGAGCAGGTCGGCAGCTTCTGGTACCACTCGCACCAGGTCGCCGACGAGCAGGTCCGCGGCGGGCTCTTCGGTGCGCTCGTCGTCGTGCCGCGCGGGACCTCGGCCGCGCCGTCACCGACCGACGTCTCCGCGCTCGTGCACCTCTACGACGGCCGGCGCACCGTCGCCGGCATCGGGGGCGACCTGCGGGTCCCGGCTGCGCCCGGCAGCGTCGTGCGCGTCCGGGTGACGAACACCGACAGCGGCCCGATGCGGGCGTGGTCGGCCTCGCCGTACCGCGTCCTCGCCGTCGACGGCACCGACGTCCGCGGTCCCACGCCGGTGGTCGGGGCCGCGACGCAGGTGACCGCGGGCGGGCGGGCCGACCTCGAGGTCACCGCCCCGGCGCGGATCGAGCTCGGCGGGGTCGCGGTCGTCGTCGGGAACCCCACGACGCCGCCGGCTCCCGCGCCGTCGGCTGTGGTCGACCTCCTGACCTACGGCGCCCCGACGACGCTCGACCCCTCGACCCTGGGCTTCGACCCCTCCACCCCGACCCGCGTCTTCGACTACGCCATCGGCCGGCGTCCCGGCTTCATCGACGGGGTCCCGGGCCTCTACTGGACGATCAACGGCCACCTCTACCCCGACGTGCCGATGTTCATGGTCCGTGAGGGCGACGTGGTGCGGATGCGGATCGCCAACACCTCCGGCGAGGTCCACCCGATGCACCTGCACGGGCACCACGCGGTGGTCCTCGCCCGCGACGGCGTGCCCGCGACCGGCAGCCCCTGGTGGGTCGACTCGCTCGACGTCCCCGACGGCGCGACGTTCGACATCGCCTTCGTCGCCGACAACCCCGGCCTGTGGATGGACCACTGCCACAACCTCGCCCACCCGAAGCAGGGCCTGGTCGCGCACCTGATGTACGAGGGCGTGACGACGCCGTACCGGGCCGGCGCGGACACCCCGAACGACCCGGAGTAGGTCGGGCGCCCCCTCCGGTGGTGCCAGCGAAGCGTCGACGCTTGCAGCCAGTGGCAGTCAAGCCCCGTCGTCGGGCTCGGCGTCCGCCCGGCCCTCACGGGTCCCGCCGCCCCCCGGTCGTTGATCACGGGCACACCGAGCATGTCGCGGAGCGCCGCGAGCTGCGTGGTGTGCCCGTCGTCGGGAGCAGGCCCACCCTCCCGGTGATCATCAGCACGTGGGGCAGGCTCTGCGGCCGGCGGATTCAAGGGTCTGTCGCAACACCCTGTCTGGGAGCGGGTGTGTGATGGCGGGTGCGGTGTCGCGGTCGCGGGTGCGGGAGTTCTGGCGGGCTCGGTTGCGGGGTCTGGATCATGGGCAGGCGTGTGCCCGGGTCG
>NZ_JBVPVA010000427.1:0-10278 GCF_055612215.1 Actinomycetospora sp.
CCCCGACCTCCTGCTCTACCCGACGATGGCCGCGGGGGCGCGCGGCATCCCGGTGGAGACGCGCTGGGCGCACGTCGAGGAGCTGGCCCGGCGCGGAGCGATGGCGCTGGTCGATCCCGGCTCCGTCAACGTGGGCCTGACGAGCGACGGGTCGGTCCCGGCCGCCGCCGCACCCGGCCCGTACCAGAACTCCTACGCCGACGTGGCCCACATGTTCGCGCGCAGTGCGGCCCTCGGCGCCGCACCCAGCATCTCGATCTTCGAGCCGGGCTTCCTGCGGACGACCCTCGCCTGGCACCGGCGCGGCCTCGTCCCGCCGGGCGCGATCGTCAAGCTCTACTTCGGCGGCGCGCTCGAGTTCGGCCTGCCACCCACCGAGCGTGCCCTCGACGCCTACGTCGAGCTCCTCGAGCCCACCGGCCTGCCCTGGTCGGTGGCGGTGCTGGGCGGCGATGTCGTCGGCTGCGGTCTCGCCCGGCTCGCGCTGGAGCGGGGCGGGCACGTCCGCGTCGGGCTGGAGGACCACGCCGGGGCGCGCACGCCGTCGAACCTCCACCTGCTCGACGAGGCGACGTCGCTGCTCGAGGCGCTCGGCCGGCGCCCGGCGACGTGCGCCGAGGCCCGGGAGATGCTCGGGGTGCCCGCGGGGTGAGGGCCGCCCGTCAGACCCGGGCGGGCGCGTCGGTGCGGACGCGGTAGCCCGACCCGACGACGGTGTCGATGATCCCCGGGTCGCCCAGCTTCTTGCGCAGGGTCATGACGGTGACCCGCACGGTCGTCGTGAACGGGTCGGCGTTCTCGTCCCAGACCCGCTCGAGCAGCTCCTCGGAGGACACCACGGCCCCGCCGGCCGCGAGCAGGACCTCGAGGACGCCGAACTCCTTGCGGGTGAGGTCGACCGGCTCGCCGTCGCGCAGCACGGTCCGCTTGGCCGGGTCGAGCACGACGCCCGCCGCCTCGAGCACCGGGGGCGTCGCGGGCGTGGCGCGCCGGCCCAGGGCCCGGATGCGGGCCACGAGCTCGGGGAAGTCGAACGGCTTGGCCAGGTAGTCGTCGGCGCCCAGCGCGAGCCCCGCGACCTTGTCGCGCAGCGCTCCGCTGGCCGTCAGCATGATCACCCGGGTGACCCCGCCCGCCATCTCGGCGCACAGGTCGTCCCCGGATCGGCCCGGGAGGTCGCGGTCGAGGACCACGACGTCGTAGCGGGTCACCGAGGCCTTCTCCGAGCCGGTGTCGCCGTCGTAGGCGACGTCGACGGCCATGCCCTCACGACGCAGCCCCCGCGCCAGCGCGTCCGCCAGGGCCTGCTCGTCCTCCACGATCAGAATGCGCACGCCCTCCACGATGCCACCGCGTGCCTGAGCGGGGGCTGAGGATTCGCTGGGCGGATCTCGTCGATGGGGCGGCTGGGTGAACGGCGCCGTCCTGACGTCAGGTGCCAGGAACGTGCCGTTGCTGGCCGGGGGCCCGGGCCGACCCGACGGGTGAACGGCGCCGTCCTGACGTCAGGTGCCAGGAACGTGCCGTTGCTGCCGCAGGAGGGCGAGGCCGGAGACCCCGAGGCGGGGCCGGTCAGCGGCCGGCGTCGCCCGCCGCGCGCGGGAACGACGCCACCGGCACGTCGTCGGGGCGCCCCGAGACCCACTCGGTGACCCGGCGGGCCACGTCCTGGTCGGTCAGCCCGGCCGCGGTGAGGATCGCGCCCCGGCTGTCGTGGGCGAGGAACTCCTGGTCCAGCGCGATCTGGCGCACCGGGACGTCGATGCCGGCCTCCGCCAGCCGGTCGGCCACCGCGGAGCCGAAGCCGCCGTGGCGGCCGCCGTCCTCGACCGTCACCACGAGCCGGTGCGCCGCCGCCAGCTCGCACAGCACCTCGGGCACCGGCTGGACCCAGCGCGGGTCCACGACCGTGACCCCGATCCCCTGCGCGGTGAGCCGGTCCGCGGCCTCGACGCCGAGCTGGCCGAAGCCGCCCACGACGACGAGCAGCACGTCGGGCACCGACGGCGTCTCGGCGTCGTCGAGGCGCTCGACCGCGGTGGGCCGCGGCGCGGCGCGCGAGAGCCGGCCGGGCTCGGCGAGCACGTCGACCGCGCCCGGGCCGCCGGTCGCCGCCACCCCGCCCGGCCCCAGCCGGCGCAGCGCGGGCACCTCGCCCGGCACCGCGCCCTTGGACCAGCGCAGCGCGGTCGGCCCGTCGGAGACGTCCACGGCCTCGCGCAGCTGCTCGCGCAGGGTCACCGCGTCACGCGGGGCCGCCACCCGCAGCCCGGGGACGATCCCCATGACCGCGAGGTCCCACATGCCGTTGTGGCTCGCGCCGTCGCTGCCGGTGACCCCGGCGCGGTCGAGCACCACGGTGACGGGCTCGCGGTGCAGGGCCACGTCCATGAGCAGCTGGTCGAAGGCGCGGTTGAGGAACGTCGAGTAGATCGCGACGACGGGGTGCAGGCCGCCGTGGGCGAGCCCGGCGGCCGAGGTCATCGCGTGGGCCTCGGCGATGCCGACGTCGAAGAGCCGCTCGGGGTAGGCCTCGCCGAACGCCGAGAGCCCGGTCGGGCCGGGCATGGCCGCGGTGATCGCGACGACGTCGGCGCGCTCGCGGCCGAGCTCGAGCATCGCGTCGGTGAACACCGAGGTCCACTCGCGCGGCTTCGGGCCGACCGGCAGGCCGGTGTCCGGGTCGAGCACGCCGACCGAGTGCATCTGGTCGGCCTGGTCCTGCTCCGCCGAGGGGAAGCCGCGGCCCTTGTAGGTCACGGCGTGCACGATCACCGGCGCGCCGAAGTCCCGCGCGGCCGACAGCGCGGTCTCCAGGGCCGCGACGTCGTGGCCGTCGACGGGACCGACGTACTTGATGCCGAGGTCGGAGAACAGCGCCTGCGGGGTGATCGCGTCCTTCACCCCGGCCTTGGCGGCGTGCATCGCCGAGTACAGCGGGCCGCCCACGACCGGGATCTTCTGCAGCGCCCGCTTGCCGTGCTCGAGGACCTCCTCGTAGCGGGGCGCGAGCCGCAGCGTCGAGAGCCGCTCGGAGAGGCCGCCGATCGTCGGCGCGTAGGAGCGGCCGTTGTCGTTGACGACGATGACGACGGGCCGGTCCGAGCCGGCGACGTTGTTCAGCGCCTCCCAGCACATGCCGCCGGTGAGGGCCCCGTCGCCGACGACGGCCACCACCCTGCGGTCGCGCCCCAGCAGCGCGTCGGCCTTCGCGAGCCCGTCCGCCCAGGAGATCGCGGTGGACGCGTGGGAGTTCTCGACGTGGTCGTGCGGGCTCTCGGTGCGGCTCGGGTAGCCGGAGAGGCCACCGCCCTGACGCAGCCCGTCGAACTCCCCGGAGCGGCCGGTGACGATCTTGTGGACGTAGCTCTGGTGCCCGGTGTCGAACACCAGCGCGTCGCGCGGGGAGTCGAAGACCCGGTGCAGCGCGAGCGTCAGCTCCACGACGCCGAGGTTCGGGCCGAGGTGGCCGCCGGTGCGGCAGACCTTGTCCACGAGGAACCCGCGGATCTCGGCGGCCAGCGAGTCGACCTCGCCGGGGGCGAGCGCCTTCAGGTCGGCCGGGGTGCGGACGCGCTGCAGCAGGCTCACTGCTCCTCGCCTCATCTCTGACGGGTCCCGATCGCCCGACGAACGGGCCCGGTCAGTCTACGGAGGTCCGCAGGAGGTGCGAGGCCCGCACGGGGCGCGCGTGACGCGTCAGACCCTCCCGGGCGCGGTCAGTCGGTGCGCGGGCGGCGGGCCACGTAGACGACGGCGGGCGGCGCGTTGAGCCACACCGTGCGGCTGACCACCACCTCCTCGAACGTGGCCTCGAGGTTGCGCTGCACCTGCTTGGCCGTCGGGAAGAAGCGGATCCAGGCATGCGCGAGCTGCGTCACGGCGCCGCCGGGGGCCGCGAGGCGGGCCAGCAGCGGGAAGATCGAGCGGTCCTTCGGGGCGGTCGCGAGCCAGGGCAGCCCGGAGACCGACAGGTCCGCGCGCACCCCCTCGGCGAGCAGCTTCTCGACGGCGGCGTGGGCGTCGTCGCAGATGACCTCGACCTCGGGGTGGCGCTCGCGCAGGACCTCGGCCATCTCCGCGTCGAACTCGATCGCGATGTGCCGGCCGCGGCCCCGCAGCACCTTCTGGACCTCGTCGGTGACCGACCCGGTCCCCGCCCCGAGGTCGACGACGACCGGGTCGCCGGTCTCGGGCAGCGGGGCGATCGCCTGCCGGCAGAGCGGCGGGAAGCTCGGGAACAGGGCCGCGACGTGCAGCGGGTCGCGGAGGAAGGCACGGCTGAAGTGGCGGATCTCGGTCACCGGGGCTCCTGGGCTGGTGCGGCTGGTGCGGCGGGTGCGGCTGGTTCGGCGGAGGGGGCGAGGACGCCGCCCGCGGCGACGACGGCGGCGAGCAGGGCGCGGGCGACCTCGCCGACCATCGCGTCGTCGGGCGAGAACGCGGGGTGGTGCAGGCCGGGGGCGCTGCCGAGCACGGCGTCGGGGTCGGCCGTGCCGACGAACAGCATCACGGACGGGACGGGCGGGGCGTCCTCCCCGGCCGAGTAGTGGGAGAAGTCGTCGGCACCGCACGAGCGGAACGTGGTGTCCAGCACGAGGCCCGTGGGGCGGGCGGGGCGCTCGCCGCGGCGGCGCCGTCCCAGGGCCGCCGCGATCGCGCCCGCCAGGCGCTCGTCGTTGACCACGGCGGGCTCGTTGGGCACCACGTGCATCTCGCCGGTGCACCCGTGGGCGGCCGCGGTGTGCTCGACGACGTCGCGGACGGCGGCGAGCATCTCGTCGCGGTCGGCGTCGAGGGCGCGGACCGTGCCGCGGGCGGTGGCGAGCGCGGGCACGACGTTGGGGGCGCTGCCCGCCGTCAGCTGGCCGATGGTCACGACGCCGGCCTCGAGCGGGTTCACCCGCCGCGACACCACCTGCTGGACCGAGACGACGACCTGCGCGAGCGCGAGCACCGGGTCACGCGTGCGGTGGGGGTAGCCGCCGTGCCCGGCGCGACCGTGGACGGTGATCTCGATCTCGTCGGACGAGGCGTTGACCGGGCCCGGCCGGGCGGACACGACCCCGCGCAGCAGCTCGGGCTGGACGTGCACCCCGAGCACGGCGCCCGGGGTGTGCGCGCGGAAGGCCTCGGAGGCGACGACGTCGGCCGCGCCGCTGGGCGCCTTCTCCTCCCGCGGCTGGAACACCGCGAGCAGCGGGGCGGGCAGCAGCTCGGGGCCCGCCGCCGCGACCGCGCGGGCGACGGCCACGAGCGCGGCCACGTGGACGTCGTGGCCGCAGACGTGGGCGGCGGGGTGCTCGGGGTCGGCGACCGACGCGAACGCCAGCCCGGTCGCCTCGAGGACCGGGAGCGCGTCGAGCTCGGCCCGGACGGCGACGGCGGGCCCCGGCCCGCCCAGGCGCAGCATCCCCCCGGTGCCGGCCACCGGCTCCAGCACCGACCCGAGCGCCGCCGCGACCGCGTCGCGTGAGTCGGCCTCGTCGCCGGACACCCGGGGCTCGCGGTGCAGGACGTGCCGGAGCTCGACGGCGGCCGGCAGCTCGGCCTCGAGCGCGTCCGCCAGGTCGGCGGGGACCTCCGGGGCCGGGGCGGCCGTCTCGAGGGTCGAGCCCCGCTGCGCTCCGTCTCCCGACGCCGGCCCGCTCACGCGGGCATCCGCGCGTAGACCCGGCGGGCGTTCTCGCGAGCGATCATGGTGGCCACCCGTTCGGCGTCGGCAGGGGACATCTCGTCGGTCGCGCAGGCCTGCTCGAGCAGCCCGCCGAGGGCCGCCCGGAACCGCAGCGCGCCCAGCAGGTGCAGCTCGGGCAGGCCGTAGGCGTCCGAGGCGTAGAGCACCTTGGCAAAGGGAGCGAGCTCCAGCATCTCGGCGACGACCGACCGGGCCCGGGCGCCGACGTAGGGCACGGCGAGGCTCACGTCGACGTGGACCCCGGCGAACACCTGGGCGAGCCACGCCGCCTGACGGTGGTACGGGTAGGTGTGCAGCAGCATCAGCGGCACGCCGAGGGGCTCGACGAGCCGCGCGAAGCCGGTGAGCAGCGCCGGGTCGGCGCGGTGCAGGTCCTCATCGGCGTCGCCGAAGCCGGTGTGCAGCTGCAGCGGCAGCCCGGTGTCCAGGCCCGCCCAGATGCCGTGGCGCAGCAGCACCGGGTCGCGCAGCGGGGCGCGCTCAGCCGCCCGCCGCGGCAGCCACGCGTCGGCGGCGACGGCCACCTCGGCGGGCTCGGGCCGGCGCGGGTCGACGTCGAGGCCGGCCCGGTAGGCCAGCACCGTCTTGCACGCCACGGGCAGCGGCCGCCGCTCCGCGGCCGTGCGCCGGGCGATCTCGCCGGCCACCGCCTCGCCGTAGTCCGCGGCGTCCACCCCCGCGTCGGCGACGTCCTCGGCCACCGCCTCCAGGCGCACCACCTCGCCGACCGGCACGCCCGCGGCCTCGGCCAGCTCGTCGAGCCCGAGCAGGCCGTCCGCGGCGAACCCGTGGTCGACCAGCAGTGACGCCGTGCCGGCCGCCCGCAGCAGCGCCCGCGACGAGCGCGCGGTGCCGATCTCGGCGCGCCGGGTCAGGTAGTCGTCGGGGCCGGCGTGCGGGGGCAGCCCCAGCACCGGGGAGCACCAGCGGCGCACCGAGAAGCCGAGCGCGGAGTCGAACGCCGAGGTCCCGGGCGCCGGGCCCTGTCCCTCGGTGAGCAGTGCCTCGAACGCCGGCCGGTCGAGGTCGGCGGCCGTGACCGAGTGGCAGTGGTGGTCGACCAGCCCCACGCCGTCGAGGAAGCTGACCGGCCCGGCCGGGACGAGGCCCAGCGCGACGAGGCCCTCCGGAGGGGTCGGACAGCTCACCCGGTCTCCACGGGGACGGGCTCCTTCACCAGGGTCGCCACGCACTCCACGTGGTGGGTCATGGGGAAGGCGTCGAAGACCCGCAGCCCCTCGAGCCGGTACCCGGTCTCCATCAACGCCGCGACGTCGCGGGCCAGGGCCGCCGGGTCGCAGGCCACGTGCACGATGCGCCGGGCCCCCACCGCCCCCAGCCGTGCCGCCAGCGGCCGCCCCAGACCCTTGCGCGGCGGGTCGGCGACGATCACCGCGGGGGGACCGTCGGATCGGGCGAGCCCCTCCAGCACCTTCTCCACCCGCCCCCGCACGACGCGGCAGGCGGGCAGGTCGGCCAGGTTCGCCGCCGCGGCGGCGGTCGCGTCGGGGTCCGACTCGACGTCCACGACGAGCCCCTCCGGGCCCACCCGCTCGGCCAGCGCGGCGGCGATCAGGCCGGCGCCGCCGTAGAGGTCCCACACGGTCTCGCCGGGACCGACGTCGCCGACGCCCTCGAGCGCGGCGGCCACCACCGCGTCGGCCGCCCCCGGGTGGACCTGCCAGAACGCGGGCGCGGGGAGCTCCCAGTCGCGTCCGGCGGCGCGCTCGTGCGCCACCCCTGACCCGATCTCCGGGTGCCGCTCGCCCTCGAGGAGCTCGGCGGCGTGGGTCTCGCCGGCCGCGTCGTGCACGATCTCGATCTCGGCGGTCGGCGTCCACTCGTGGTCGATGACCGGGGCGAGGGCGCCCGGCACCGCGATCGGGCAGTCGCCGACCGGCAGCACCTCGTGGCTGCGGTGCGCCCGCAGCCCGGGCCGGCCGTCGTCGGTGACCGCCATCCGCAGCCGCGTGCGCCAGCCCAGGGGGCCGCCGGGCAGCGCCTCGCACGTGACCTGCCGCTCGATGCCGGCCAGGCGGGCGAGCTGCTCGGCGACGACGGTCGCCTTGAGCGCGCGCTGGGTGTCGTGGTCGGCGTGCTGGAAGTCGCAGCCGCCGCAGCCGCCGGGCCCGGCCCAGGGGCAGGCCGGCTCGACCCGGCCCGGCGCCGCGCGGAGCACCGTCACCGCGTCGGCGCGGCAGAAGGACCCGCCGCCGTCCTCGGTGACCACCGCGTGGACCCGTTCGCCGGGCAGGGCGTGGCGCACGAAGACCACGCGGCCCTCGTGGCGCGCGACGCAGTGCCCGCCGTGGGCGACCGCGCCCACCTCGACGTCGAGCATCCGGTCGACCCACGAGTCCGCGGGCTCGCGGACCGTCGGCACCTCCGTCGCCGTCGGGGTCGTCGACGGGACGGCCGTCGTCACGGGGCCGCCCGGGTCAGCGGACATCGGCACCGGGGCGCGGGGACGCCCCGTCCGGACCCGCGGGGTCCTTCGGCGAGGTCGTCGTGCCCGAGGCGGTGCCCAGCGGCGGCACGGCCCCGGTCGCGGAGGAGTCGCGTCGCGGCGGGCCACCGCCCACGCCGGGCGGCGGCGCCTCGTAGCCGCGGCGCGCCGAACCGGGGGCCACCGGCGCCCGTTTCGCCGCCGCACGCGCGGAGGATTCGAGCTGCCACGGCACGCTGACGACCATCACACCCTTCTGGAAGAGGAGCCTGCCCTTGAGCCGCAGGGCGCTCTGGTTGTGGAGCACCTGCTCCCACCAGCGCCCCAGCACGTACTCCGGGATGAACACCGTGACGACGTCGCGCGGGTTGTCGGTCCGGATGCGCTTGACGTACTGCAGGATCGGCCGGGTGATCTCCCGGTAGGGCGATTCCAGCACCTTGAGCGGCACCGGGAGCTGGCGGGCCTCCCAGTCGGAGACCACCTTGCGGGTGTCGGAGTCGTCGACGTTGACCGTGACCGCCTCGAGGACGTCGGGCCGGGTCGCGCGGGCGTAGGCGACCGCCCGGAGCGTCGGCTTGTGGACGGTGGAGACCAGGACGATCGCGTGGTTGCGGCTGGGCAGCACGCCCTCGAGGACACCCTCGGGGGCGGCGATCTCCTCGGACACACGGTCGTAGTGCTTGCGGATCGAGAGCATGAGCGCGAACGCCAGCCCGCCGGCGACGATCGCGATCCAGGCGCCCACCGCGAACTTCGTGATGAGCACGACGACGAGGACGACCCCCGTCATCGTCGCCCCGAACCCCGACACCAGCCGCGAACGCCGCAGGCGGCTGCGCTCCTCGCTGCCGGTCTCGGTGCGCAGCAGGCGGTTCCAGTGCCGCACCATGCCGGTCTGGCTCAGGGTGAACGAGACGAACACGCCGACGGTGTAGAGCGGGATGAGGGCCGTGACCTGGGCACCGAACCCGACGACGAGCACCACGGCGAAGAAGGCCAGGAAGATGATGCCGTTCGAGAACGCCAGCCGGTCCCCGCGGGTGTGCAGCTGGCGGGGCAGGTAGCGGTCCTGGGCGAGGATCGAGCCGAGCACCGGGAAGCCGTTGAAGGCGGTGTTCGCGGCGAGCACGAGGATCAGCGCCGTGAAGATCGTCACCGCCCAGAACCCCGGCGCGAAGCCGTGGAAGATCGTCTGCGCGAGCTGGGCGATCAGCGTCTCCTGCTTGTAGCCCGGCGGGGCGTTGACGAGCTGGGTGTCCGGGTCCTCGGCCAGGTGCACCCCGGTGGCCCGGGCCAGCCCGAGCATGCCGCCGAACAGCGCCACCGCGATCAGGCCGAGCATGGCGAGCGTGGTCGCGGCGTTGCGCGACTTGGGCTTGCGGAACGCCGGCACCCCGTTGGAGATGGCCTCGACGCCGGTCAGCGCCGCGCAGCCCTGGGTGAACGAGCGCAGGACCAGGAACGCGAGGGCGAACTGGGAGAGCTGGTGGTCCTCCCCCACCACCCCGATCGAGGCGCTCGGAGCGGTCAGCGGCTCGCCGGTGAGGGTCAGCCGGACGACCCCCACGACGACCATGGCGACGAGGCTCGCGATGAAGCAGTAGACCGGGATCGCGAACGCCGCCCCCGACTCCCGCACGCCGCGCAGGTTGATCGCGGTGAGGATCGCGATCGCCACCACGCAGAACAGCACCTTGTGGGTCCCGACGAACGGGATCAGCGCCCCGAGGTTGTCCGCCGCCGAGGACATCGACACGGCCACCGTCAGCGTGTAGTCCAAGAGCAGCGCGGAGGCCACGGTGAGCCCGGCGGCGCGGCCGAGGTTGACCGTCGCGATCTCGTAGTCCCCGCCGCCCGACGGGTAGGCGTGCACGTTCTGCCGGTAGCTGACGACCACGGTCGCGAGGACCAGGACGACCGCGACGCCGATCCACGGCGAGAACACGTAGGCGCCGAGCCCGGCCAGCGACAGGGTGACCAGGACCTCCTGCGGCGCGTAGGCCACGGAGGAGAGCGCGTCGGAGGCGAACACGGGCAGCGCGATGCGTTTGCGCAGCAACGTGTCCGAGAGCTCGTCGCTGCGGAACGGGAGTCCGAGCACGAGGCGTTTCGCGGCGGTCGCGAGCCTGGG
>NZ_JBVPVA010000444.1:0-6497 GCF_055612215.1 Actinomycetospora sp.
GCACCGGCCGGAGCTGGTCCGCACCGTCACCGGCGTCTCGGTGCCCCACCCGGCGGCCTTCCTGCGCGGGATGCTCCACGGCCCGCAGCTCCTGCACTCCTGGTACATGGGCGCGTTCCAGCTGCCGTGGCTGGCCGAGGCCCTGCTCGACGACGAGGGCCGCCTCGCCGCGGTGCTGCGCCGCGCCGGGGCCGGCGACGGGGCCGCCCGTCGCGACGCCGCCGCGCTCGCGGGCGCCGTCACCGGGCCGGTGAACTGGTACCGGGCGCTCCCGCTCGCCTCACCCGGGTACACCCGCCGTCCGGTGCAGCGCCCGTCGCTGATGGTGTGGAGCGACGGCGACTCGTTCATCACCCGCACGGCGGTGGATCAGAACCCGCGGTTCGTCCGCGCGCCCTACCGGCTCGAGGTGCTGCCCGGGGTCAGCCACTGGATCCCGGACGAGGCCCCGGACCGGCTCGCGGAGCTGGTGCTCGCCCACGTCGGGGGCTAGGCCGGCTCGCCCGCGGCGCCCGGCCGGGGAGCGCACCGTAGCGTAGGTTACGGCCACCGACCGGGTTCGGACGTGGCGGTCCGCCCCGCTCCCTGACCGGAGGGACCCCCTGCCCATGTCGCGCTCGGCCACCCCCGGGACCTTCTTCGACGCCGCGATGCGCCTACTCGCCGGTCCGGGGCTGCCCGCGCTGCGCATCGGCCGGCTGTGCCGCGAGGTCGGGGTGACCAGCGGCAGCTTCTACCACCACTTCGGCAGCTGGGACGGCTTCGTCGCCGCGCTGCTCGACCACTGGGCCGCCGAGGAGGTCGACCGCCCGCTCGAGCTGGTGCGCCGGGCCGAGGTGGAGGACCCGGGCGAGCGCGTGACGCTGCTCAAGGGCCTCGCCCTGACGATCCCGCACGACGCCGAGACCGCGATCCGGCGCTGGGCGGGGTCCGACGCGGTGGTGGCCGCGGCCCAGCAGCGCGTCGACGACGGGCGCCGGGCGGCCGTCCGCGAGGTGATCCTGCCGCTCGTCGGCGACGAGACGCTGGCCGCGACCCTCGCCGAGGTCGGGCTCAGCCTGCTCGTCGGGCACCAGCAGCTCCACCACGCGGGCCCGCCGGTCGACCTCGCGGCGCAGCTCGACCTGTTCGAGGTGCTCGTGCGCAGCCACGCGAGGTGGCCCACGGCCCGGTGAGCGCGGGGCGCACCTACCGGTTCAGCGTGATCGGGAGCGACTTGACGCCGTTGACGAAGTTGCTCGTCAGCCGCGCGGGCTCACCGACCTCGAAGTCCGGGGCCGCGGTGAGCAGGCGCCGCCAGATCTCGCGGAGCTGGGTGCGCCCGAGCATGTTGCCCATGCAGAAGTGCGGCCCCCCGCCGCCGAAACCCTGGTGCGGGTTGGGGTCGCGGGTGACGTCGAACGACAGCGGATCGGTGAACACCTCGGTGTCGCGGTTGCCCGACTCGTAGAACATGACGACCTTGTCGCCGGCCGCGATGCGCTGCCCACCCAGCTCGGTGTCCTCGGTCGCGGTGCGGCGGAAGGTGGCCACCGGACTCGCCCAGCGCACCATCTCCTCGACGGCGGTCGGCAGCCGCCCGTCGAGGTCCTCGGCCAGCCGCCGACGCTGGTCGGGGAACCGCGTCAGCGCCAGGGCGGTGTGGGCGATCGTGTTCCGCGTCGTGTCGTTCCCGGCCACCGAGAGCAGCACGAAGAACGCCCCGATCTCCGCGTCGGTGAGCGACTCGCCGTCGACCTCGGCCTGCACAAGGTTGGTCATGAGGTCGTCGCGCGGGTTCCGGCGCCGCTCGTCGGCGGTCGCGAGGCCCGGCCCGAGCAGCCCCGCGAGCGCGTTGCCCATCAGTACCAACGGGTCGTCGACGCCGTGGGCCGCGCGGACCTCGGCGTCGGCCCCGCTGACCAGCAGATCGGCGTTCTCGGCGAGGGCGTCCTGCTGGTCCTCGGGAAGGCCCATCATGTCGTAGATCATCGCCATCGGCAGCCGCCGGCAGACGAGCTGGACGAAGTCCCCGTCGCCGTGGTCGAGCAGGTCCCGGACGATCGCGTCGGCGCGCTCGCGGATCCGGTCCTCGAGCTTCGCGACCTGCTTCGGCGTGAAGGCCGAGCCCACCAGCTTGCGCAGCTTCGCGTGCCGCGGCGCGTCCATCGCGAGGAACGACTGGCTGGCCTCCAGGAGCTCCGGCGGCGCGTCCATGAACTGGACCCCCTGGCCGGAGCAGAAGAGCTTCGGCGACTTCGACACGGTGGCGATGTCCTCGTGGCGGACCAGCGCCCAGAAGCCCGGGGCCCCCGGGTCCTCCAGGACGCCCTCGGCCGCGCGGTGCCAGCTGACCGGACGCTCGGCCCGCAACCGGGCGAACGACTCCTCGCGCTCGTCGGTGGACTTCGCCCAGAAGGCGAGGGAGGACAGGTCGACCGGGTCGTGGTCGGGCTCGTCGCCGAGGGTCGCGTCCGCGGTCGTGGTCATCCGATCTCTCTCCCTCGCGTGGCGGCGTCAGTCCTGCAGCGAGAGGGCCTCGGTCGGGCAGGCCTCGCACGCCTGGCGGATCTCGTCCTCGCGGCCCTCCGGGACCTCGGTGAGGTGCAGGGTCAGTGACCCGTCGTCCTCCACCTCGAAGACGTCCGGCGCGATCGACTCGCACATCCCGAGCCCGCTGCACTTGTCGTAGTCCACGGCGATCCGCATGGTCGTGGTCCTCCTCGGTCGACGACGACGCGCCCGGACCATAACGTGCATCATGGTGTGCACGCGAGCCACGTCACGTCTCCCGCTGGTACCTGAGCACCGGTACGGGCACGCCGGCCCCGTCGTGCGCAGTACCTTCTCGGGAAGGACACAGGAGGGGGACGCGCCGTGACCGACCTCGCCCGGGTGTTCTCCGACCTCGTCCGCGTCGAGACGAGGCTCTACAACACGCTGAACGACCGGCTCCGCGCCGAGCACGGCCTCACCGCGGGCCAGTTCGAGTTCCTGCAGCTCGTCGCGCGCCGCGACGGCTGCCGCGTCCACGACGTCGCGGCCGAGCTCGCGATCACCACCGGGGCGGTCAGCAAGGGCGTCGACCGCCTCGAGTCCGCCGGCTGGGTCCGGCGGGTGCCGAACCCGGCGAACCGCCGGTCCTCCGTGCTGACCCTCACCGACGCCGGGCAGGCCCTCCTCGACGCGGCCAGCCCGACGTTCGGGTCGGTGCTCGAGGCCCACCTGGCGGCGCCACTGGCGTCGGACTCGCTGGCGACACTGGGCGCCGCGGTGGAGCAGCTGCGTGGGGCGCTCGAGGACGCGGGCCTCGGCACGCCATCGGGATGACGCGGGACACCGGCGACGTCGGCCGGAGAAACGACCGGTCCCGCTCCTGAGCGGCTCCCCAGCGCCAGGAGCGGGACCGGTTCCCGCGAGGTCGCGCGACGAGCCCCGAGCCGTCCGCTGACCTGCTGGGACCAGGCTGCCCCACGCCGACGTGCGGAAACACCCCCGCGTGCGATTGATCGGTTCAGCGGGGTCAGCGGCGCACCCGGTGACGGATGTGCGTGACGACGCCCTACCGCCCCGCGTCCGACTCCACGTACTGCGCGCGGAGGTCCTTCTTGAGGATCTTCCCCGAGGCGTTGCGCGGCAGTTCGTCGACCACGTCCACCGACCGCGGCCGCTTGAAGCCCGCGATCCGCTCCTTCGTCCACTCCACGAGCTCGTCCGGATCGATCGACTCGCCCTCCGCGGCGACGACGATCGCCTTCACCGTCTCGCCCCACCTGTCGTCCGGCACCCCGATGACCGCCACGTCCGCGACCGCCGGGTGCTGGGCGACGACGTTCTCGACCTCGATCGGATAGACGTTCTCCGCACCCGTGACGATCATGTCCTTGATGCGGTCGGTCAGGAACAGGTAGCCCTCGTCGTCGAGGTAGCCGCCGTCGCCGGTGCGGAACCAGCCGTCCGCAGTGATCGACTTCTCGGTCTCCTCGGGCCGCTGCCAGTAGCCCGAGGTCACCTGCGAGGAGCGGATCCAGACCTCGCCGACCTCGTTCGCCGGCAGCGGCTCGTCCGACGCCGGATCGACGATCTGCAGCTCCACCCACGGGTAGGCCCGGCCGGCGGAGCGCATGAGGTGGGCGCGGGGACCGTCGGGGTCGTGGTCGTCGGGGTCGAGCTGGGTGATGGCACCCGTCGTCTCGGTGGAGCCGTAGACCTGGAAGAGCGGGGCCTTGAACGTCTCGAGGACCTTGTGCAGCACCGGCCCGGTGATCGGGGAGGCGCCGTACGCGACGGCGCGCAGTCTCGACCAGTCGCGCTCGGCGGCGCCGGGGACCTGGCAGAGGAATTGCAGCACGGCCGGGACGAGGAAGGCGTTGGTGATCCCCTCGCGCTCCATGGTGTCGAGGAGCTGGTCGGGCACGATGTCGGCGACGAGCACCACGCGGGCCCCGAACGACAGGCAGACCAGCCCGAAGCCCGACCCGCCGATGTGGAAGAGCGGCATCGCGACCAGACCGACCGAGTCGTCGTCGAACCCCCAGTGCCCGCCCACCGAGAGCAGCGCCCCGAAGTTGCGGTGCGAGAGCAGCACGCCCTTGGCCTTGCCCGTCGTGCCCGAGGTGTAGAGCTGCAGGACGGTGTCCTCGTCGTCCGCGTCGGGGTCGGGCTCCGTCCGCCCGGTCAGCCCGTCGACCCAGCCCTCGTAGTCCTCGCCGACCACGAGCACCCGCCGGCCGTCGCGTGCGAGCTTCTCCCGCAGCCCCGCGAAGTCCGGTCCGAGGACGACGAGGCCGGCCTCGGCGTCGTCGGCGAGCTCGATCAGCTCCTCGGGGGTGAGCCGGAAGTTGAGCGGCGCGACCCCGGCGCGGACGGTGGCCGCGGCGAACAGCAGCTCGAAGAACTCCACCGCGTTCTTGCCGAGCCACACCACCCGGCCGCCCGCGCCGACGCCGAGCTCGCGCAGCCCGGTGGCGATCCGCGCCGTCCGGTCCTCGAGCTCGGCGTAGGTCACCGAGCGGTCCCCGCCGGTGAGGGCGGTGACGTCGCCGCGGTCGCGGGCGTGGTCACGGACGATGTCGGTCAGCCGGAACGGGGCCACGGCACCTCCAGAACGGGAGCGGGCGGATGCGGACGCGCGCGGGTGACCGCGGACACATCGCGCCGCGGCACCGTAGCCGGGACCACGGACGAGGCGGAAGAGTCAGGGTTGACCGTTACGGGTCGGTACAGGGACGCTGACGGGGCAGGAGGAGCACGTCTGGACACCGAGGAGCCCCGGGTGGAGCGCACGATCTTCGACGACGAACACCACGCCTTCCGGGAGATGGTGCGGGACTTCCTGGACAAGGAGGTCGCGCCGTACCACGCGGACTGGGAGGCCCAGGGCCACGTCAGCCGCGACGTCTGGCTCGCGGCGGGGAAGACCGGCCTGCTCGGCCTGGACGTCGAGGAGCGTTTCGGGGGCGGCGGGTCGGACGACCTGACCTTCCTCTGGATCCTCTCCGAGGAGATCGCGCGCAGCGGCTTCTCGGGCCTCGGCTTCCCGCTGGCGAACGACGTCGTCACGCCCTACCTCACCGAGCTCACCACCGAGGAGCAGAAGGAGCGCTGGCTCCCCCGCTTCTGCTCGGGCGAGATGATCACGGCGATCGCGATGACGGAGCCCGGCACCGGCTCCGACCTGCAGGGCATCCAGACGAAGGCCGTCCGCGACGGCGACGAGTGGGTCATCAACGGCGCGAAGACCTTCATCACCAACGGCATCATGAGCGACCTCGTGATCGTGGTGGCCAAGACCGACCCCGACGCCGGGTCGAAGGGCTTCTCGCTGATCGCCGTCGAGCGGGACACGCCCGGCTTCGAGCGCGGTCGTCACCTCGACAAGATCGGCATGGTCGCCCAGGACACCGCCGAGCTGTCGTTCACCGACTGCCGCGTGCCCGCGTCGAACCTGCTCGGCGAGGAGGGCCAGGGCTTCATCTACCTGATGCAGAACCTGCCCCGCGAGCGGATGTCGATCGCGATCGCGTCGACGGCGGGTGCGGAGAAGGTCCTCGAGGACACCGTCGCCTACGTCAAGGACCGCAAGGCCTTCGGCCGGCCGATCGCGTCGCTGCAGAACACCCGCTTCAAGGTCGCGGAGATGACGACGAAGCTCGCCGTCACCCGCGCGTTCGTCGATCGCTGCATCGTCGAGCTCAACGAGAAGAAGCTGGGCCCGGCCGAGGCGTCGATGGCGAAGTACTGGGCGACCGAGACCGCCAAGGAGGTCATCGACCAGTGCCTCCAGCTGCACGGCGGCTACGGCTACATGCGCGAGTACCCGGTGGCCAAGGCGTTCCTGGACAACCGCGTGCAGACGATCTACGGCGGCACCACCGAGATCATGAAGGAGATCATCGGGCGGATCGCGCTGGCCTGAGCGGTCAGCCCTGACCGGCGCCCGCCCCGCCGTTCCGCGCGAGGGGACCCTTCGATCGACTAGATCGACCGAAGGGACCCTTCGCTCAGGTCGCGGCGGG
>NZ_JBVPVA010000496.1:0-12076 GCF_055612215.1 Actinomycetospora sp.
CCCGACCCCGCGCGACGCCCCCCGACCGTGGGCGGGTCGCCGCCGGGGAGGCGGGACGAGGAGGACATGCCGTGACCAGGGGCCAGACGATGGCCGAACCGGGGCTCGGGGCCGAGCAGCCTCGCCCGGACCCGACCACCGATCACCCACACGGGGACCTCCAGACCCACTGGAGGCGTCCCGACGCGTCGCTGCTCGCCGTGGGCGCGCTCGCGGTGGTCACCGCGCTGGCGACGCTGGCGCTGAACGCGGCCTACAACCAGGGCCGCGTCGTCCCCCCGCTCGACGACGTCTACATCCACCTGCAGTACGCCCACCAGGTCGGGCTCGGCGAGTTCCTGCGCTACCAGCCCGGCGCACCCCGCACCACCGGGGCGAGCAGCCTGCTCTACGTGCTCCTGCTCGGGGCCGCCTCCGTCGTCGTCCCGACCGGTCTGCTGCTCTACACCGCGCTCGCGCTCGGCGTCGTGTGCTTCACCGGCACCGTCGTGCTCGTGGCCCTGCTGGGCCGCGCGCTGGGCTCACCGCGCACCGGCACCGTGGCGGCCGTCCTCACCGCGCTGTGCGGGCCGCTGCTGTGGGGAGCCACCAGCGGGATGGAGGTCGGCCTGGTCGCGGTCCTGGTGGCCGGGACGCTGCTGGCCTTCGTGCGCGAGCAGCACGCGGGACGGTTCCGGGTGCTGCCGTGGGTCGCCACGCCGCTCGTCCTGACCCGTCCGGAGGGGCTCGTCCTCGTCGTCGTGGTCCTGGCCGGGGTCGCCGCGACGCTCGCCGTGCGGCACCGCCGTGGGCTGGACACGCCGCGTCGCCTCGTCCCTGTGGTGGCCCGCTGTCTGGTCCCGCTGCTCGCCGCGGTCGCCCAACTGCTCCTGTACCGCGTCCTGACCGGCTCCGCCGAGAACAGCGGGATCACCGCGAAGTCGTGGTTCTCCCGTCCGTTGGGCTCGCCGCTGGAGGTCCTCGACCGGCTCCTCGCGACCGCACAGAACGCCCTGGACCTCGTCGGGGGGACCTCGACGACGGAGGTCGCCGGCCCGGGCGTCGCGTTCCTCGCCGCCGTCGGCGTCGCCGCGCTGGCCCTCGGCGCGCCGCCACGGCGCATCGTGGCCGGGGTGCTCGGGCTCGGGCTCGTCGGCGTGCTGGTCGCGGTGGCCACCCTGACGACCGCGCTCTGGCAGGACGGCCGCTACCTGCAGCCGTTCCTGCCCGTCGTCGTGCTGCTGGCCGTACTGGGCGCGCGGGCGGTCGGACGGGCCGCCGCCGACGCCCGCCGGGGCCGGATCGTCTCCGCCGGGATCGTCGCCGTGCTGCTCGCGTTCGCGCTCGTCTCGGCGCCGACGTGGGCCCTGCGCGGGGCCCAGCAGGCCGCGGGCATCCGGGAGTCGGCGGTGTCGGTGTCCCAGTGGCTGCGCGGGCACACCCCGCCCGGCGCGGTGGTGGGGGTCAACGACGTCGGCGCCGTCGCGTGGTTCTCCGGGCGCCGGGTGGTCGACCTCGTCGGGCTCACGACGCCGGGCCTGGCCCGCCCCGCCCTCGAGGGCTCCGGCGCGATGTACGAGGCCCTCGCGCACCTGCCCGCCGACCAGCGGCCCACGTACTTCTCGATCTTCGACCAGACCGAACTGCTCCCGGTGGGCGAGCTGGCCGCCGCGCGCATCCTGGGCGACCGGCCCCTGACCTCGTTCGAGGGCAAGAGCCCCGAGCGCGAGCCCGGGCCCTTCGGCGGCATCTGCCAGACCACCGGGGACTGCAGCATCATCAGCGTGTGGCGCGCGGACTGGTCCCACGTCGGGAGCGGCGACGCCCCGGACGGCCCGGTGCCCGGACGCGTCGTGGACCACCTCAACGTCGGCGACCTCGCCGACGAGGCCGCCCACGGCTACGGCGTGGACCGCGCGCTGGTCGGGGTCGGCGACCAGACCGAGGTCCGCAACGAGACGCTGCCCGGCGGCCGGGTGGTGGTCGACAGCGGTCGGCACGTGATCGGCGGGGAGCACTTCGTGCTGCGGGGGCTCACGCCCGGGCGGCCGGTGACGCTGACGTCGCGCGTGGACGCCCGCGAGCCGGTGCGCGACCGCAACACCTCGGCCGGCGTCGTCGCGGTCGCCGCCGACGGGCAGGGCGTCGGCGACTGGACGTTCACGACCGCCGACGGCGCCTGGGCGCAGTCGTCGTTCATGATCCCGGGTGACGCGGTCACGTCGTCGACGCTCGCGGTGACCCTCGGCCCGCGTCAGCCCTACCTGGCGCCGTACCCCGATTACCGCTCGTTCGGCTACTGGGCGAGCCAATAGGGTGCGCTTCGCGCCCGTGAGCACTTTCCGGTGTCATGGCACCCGAAAGTGCTCTCGAGGCCGAAGGCCACCTACCTACCGCTCCTGGTGCGGAATCCGACCGGCGGTGCCGCCGTCGTCGCCGCGTCCCGGACGGCGCGCCTGGGACTGCTCGCGCAGCAGGTCGCGGATCTCGGTGAGGAGCTCGACGTCGGTGGTCTCGGAGGGCCCGGCCTCCTCGCCGCGCTTGCGGCGCTCCTGGACGATCTTGAGCGGCACGATGACGAGGAAGTAGATGGCGGCGGCCGTCAGGACGAACGTGATCGCGGCGTTGACGAACGACGCGTAGTCGAACGGGACGCCGTTGACGACGAACGTGCCCGCGAACTGCCCACCGCCGGAGACCAGCTGGATCAGCGGCTTGAGGAACGCGGTGGTGAAGGCCGTGACGACCGCGGTGAACGCGGCTCCGATCACGACGGCCACCGCGAGGTCGACGACGTTGCCCCGGAGCAGGAAGTCCTTGAAGCCCTTCAGCACCGTCGCACCCTCCTCCAGCTCCGTGAGCGCACGGTAGACGGCCCCGGAGACGACGACGCGCCCGCCACGCCGTGGGGGGAGCTGGCGTGGCGGGCGCGTCGTTCGAACGGGTCTCGGGGGACCCGCGGCGCTCCTAGTTGGAGGCCGAGATCGGGTTGTGGCAGGACTTGGCGTTGGTCGCCGCGTTGCCCTTCTCCGCCTTCGACAGCAGCGGGACGGCGCCCGCGATGTCCTGGACCGGGACCTGGATGCCGCCCACGTTCACCGGGACGTCGTTGTTGCAGGCGTCGAGCGAGGTGTTGGGCGCGAAGTCGCTGGAGTTGATGAGCCCCTTCTGCACCGTGGTCCCGCCGCCGTCGTGGGCGAAGGCGGCACCGGTGGTGGCGGCCAGGCCGGCACCGACCAGCGACGTGGCCAGGACTGCCTTGCGGAAAGCTCCCACGTTCATGTCCTCTCGATCAGGTCTTCGGGGCGACCGGTCGATCGCATGGCGGAATGGGATCAGAAGACGTCGGAAAGTGTCCGCAAAGGGGTCGTGCACGCGTCGCGACACATCGTCACTCGTCGGTGTCGCGCCCGAGCGTTTCCGTCCGGGTCCGGACGGCATTCGTGTCACGGTAAAGCGACACCCGCACATCGTGATCACCCACGCGTGATCACCGGGCCATCACGCCGCGGTCTCCGGCCGATCTCGAGCGCGTCGACGCACTGCGCCAGGAGGATGACGCCGAGCGCCCAGTGGTCGCGGCGCGTGTCGCGCGGGGCCTCGCGGGCGGCAGCGACCCGATAGCGTCCGCCGCGTGTCCACCGAGGAGGCCGCCGCGCCGCCGCGCACGCTGGGTCCGTTGATCGCCTGGGCCGCCTGGGACTGGGGCTCGGCAGCCTTCAACGCCGTCATCACCACGTTCGTCTTCACCGTCTACCTGACCTCCTCGGTCGCCGCGGACGAGGCGTCGGGCTCGGCGGCGCTCGCGAACACGATCGCGATCTCGGGGGTGCTGGTCGCGCTGACCGCGCCGGTGTACGGACAGCGCAGCGACGCCGCCGGCGCCGAGCAGGGCCGCCAGCGACGCCTCGGCGCGCTCACCGCGGTGATCGTCGCCGCCACCGCGCTGATGTTCCTCGTGCAGGGCTCGCCGTCGTACCTGCTGCTCGGGCTGGTGCTGCTCGGGATCGGCACGTTCGCCTACGAGCTCGCGCAGGTCGAGTACAACTCGATGATCTACCGGCTCGCGCCACCCGGGCGCACCGGATGGGTGTCCGGGGTCGGGTGGTCGGCGGGCTACCTCGGCGGGATCGTGCTGCTGGTCGGCTGCCTGCTGCTGTTCATCGCGCCGATCGGGGCGATCACGTTCGCCTCGGCCGACCTCGGGCCGCGGGTGATCGCGCTGGTGTGCGCCGCGTGGTTCGCGGTCTTCGCGATCCCGGTGCTGTTCATGCGCTTCCCCTACCCGGCGCCCCCCGGCGACGCCGAGGCCGCGTCCGTGGGGTGGTTCGGCTCCTACGCACTGCTCGTGCGCCGGATCGTGGACCTGGGCCGGACCGACCGGAACCTGCTCGGCTTCCTCGTCGCGAGCGCGATCTACCGCGACGGGCTCACGGCGGTGTTCACCTTCGGCGGTGTGCTGGCCGCGGGGACGTTCGGGCTGAGCGCGACCGAGGTCATCTTCTTCGCGATCGCGGCGAACGTCGTCTCCGCGCTGGGCGCGGTGATGGGCGGCATGCTCGACGACCGCATCGGGCCGAAGCGCGTCATCATCGTCTCGCTGGCCGCGCTCGTGATCGTGGCCGGAGCGCTGCTGCCCGCGTCGGGCACGACGGCGTTCTGGGTCGGCGGCCTGTTCCTCTCGCTCTTCGTCGGCCCGGCCCAGGCGTGTTCGCGCAGCTACCTCGCGCGCCTCGTCCCGCCGGGCCGCGAGGGTGAGCTGTTCGGGCTCTACGCGACGACGGGCCGCGCGGTCAGCTTCCTCGCGCCGGCCCTGTTCAGCCTGTTCATCACGCTGTTCGGCGAGCAGCGCTGGGGGATCCTCGGGATCGGGATCGTGCTGCTCCTCGGGCTCGCCGCGCTGATCCCGGTGCGTGCGGTCCCCGGCGGAGTGGGGGCCGGGGCGGCCGCGGGCGGGCCGGCGGTCGCGCCGACGGGGGTGTGACGACTCCGAGGCACCCGCCACGGCCTGCCGAGGGGCACGTGGCGCAGGCTCAGCCACCGCCCGGGGTGTCTCACGTGCCCCTGATCGACGGGACTCCGGGGCGGGCCCGCGTCGAGCCCGACCAGGGGCACACGGCGCAGGCCGGACGACCGCCTGCCGCGCGTGGTGTGCCCCTGATCAGCCGACGCTCCGGGCGGCTCGCCACGAGGGGCACGTGACGCAGGTTCGCCCGCCGCGCGGGCTGCCTCACGTACCCCTGATCAACGCCCCGTCACTTGACGCGCGCGGCGAGGAAGCGGATCAGGCGGGACAGCAGCTCGCCGACGAACGCCCAGAAGACCGCGGCGATCAGCGAGTTCACGATCAGCATGACCGTCGGGTTGGTCGGCACGAAGAGATCCCGGAACCCGAGGATCACCACGCTCGCGACGGTGCCGACGAACTGGGCGACGCCGTTGGTCGGGTTGACCCCGACGAGCACCAGCACCACGTTCACGATCAGCACCAGCGCGAAGAGCAGGGCCAGCGTGCGCACGACGGTGGCCAGCACGTTCCCGGTCCGCCAGGCGAGCTCGCCGACGTCGACGGAGCGGTGGCGCGAGGAGCCGGTCCGCTCGTGCTCGTCCTCGGCCCACGACGTGTCCGCCTGGCCACGGCGCCGGCCCGACCCGTCGTCCTCGGCCGACGTCTCGGAGCGGTTCTGCCCGTTCGCGTGCTCCTGCGTCTTCTGCTCGGACGAGGAGTCGGTCTGCTGTCCGGACGACGAGTCCTGCTTCTGGTCGGACGAGCCCGACTTCTGATCGGACGACGAGTCCGACTTCTGATCGGACGAGTCCTGCTTCTTGTCGGACGACGACTCCGACTGCTGTCCGGACGACGAGTCCGACTTCTGTTCGGACGACGAGCCCGACTTCTCGTCGGACGACGACTCCGACTTCTGCTCCGCCGGGGCCTGCTGCTCGCCCGAGCCCGACTCCTCGGGGGCGGCGTGCCGTCCCGCGTCGTCGCTGTTCGTGCTCGACTTCTCCTCGGTCCCCTGCTCCGCCATGTGCCGATGATGGCACCGCCGTCCGTGACGTCCGCGAGGGGCACGTCAGGCAGGCCAACAGGCCGGACGAGCTGCCCCGTGTGCTGTTGATCAACGGGAGGGGCCGGGCGGCCGATCGCCAGACACACCTCCCGCCCGCGAGGGGCACGTCAGGCAGGCCAACAGACCGGACGAGCTGCCCCCTGTGCTGTTGATCAACGGGTGAGGCGGCTCCGTTCGCCCCTCGCGGAAATGCGTTGAGCGCGGCCGGGAGTGTCCGCGACGGTGGGGCGGCCAGACCACGATCGCCCGGGAGGAGGCCGCCGTGACCACGACCGTCGTCCGCCCCCGGCTGCCCCGGGCCGTGCTCGGCGACCGGCTGGCCGAGTGGCTCGAGGAGGGCGTCGCCGCCCGACGGCCGACCGGGACCCCGGGGGCCGCCGCCCTCGTGCTCGTCCCGGAGTACGTGCGCGCCTGCCCCCGCGTCGTCCTCGCCGACCTCGCCCGGGCCGACTGGACCGCGACCGTCGTCGCGCTCGTCGGCTACGGCGGCCGCACGCGGGCCCGCTACGCCATCGAGGACGCCCGGGAGGTCCTCGAGGCGGCCGGCGCCCGCGTGCTCGCGGTCTCGCTCGGCCTCGACGCCGCCCGGATCCGCGCCGACGGCCTCGACGCCGCGGACGTGCTGCTGCGCGACGTCCTGCTCGACCAGCTGGAGGCGGGCGTCAGGACGGCGGGGCGAAGCGGCGGAACACCTGCTCGTCCCACGCCTCCCGGCTGATCAGCTCGCCCATGCCGTCGCGGTACCGGCGGCGCAGGGACGGCCACGAGCGCAGGACCTGCTGGTGCAGGGACAGCGAGACGCGCAGCAGCTCCCAGAACTGGCGACGGTCGCGCTTGCGGTAGGTGACCCCGGTGCCGTCGGAGGTGGAGACGGTGGCACCGTCGAGCCGGGACAGCAGGAACCACGTCCCGTGCTCGGCGGGGACGTTGCGCTGCGGGCGCTCCCACGCCGCCGGGTCCGCGGGGCGCAGCTGGTGGCGCAGCGCCCCGGCGAGCGCCTTCACCTGGGCGACCCGGCCGAGCGGCGGCTGCGGCCAGAGCTGCGCGGCCAGCGCCCCGACCGGGGGCTCGGGCAGGTCGCGGGCGCTGGGGTGCACCGCCCCGTCGGGGTAGCGGGCGCGGGTGGCCCGCACCTCGGCGAGCGCCGTCGGGAGCGCCCCGAACAGCGCCTTGGGCCCGGAGAGGAAGTCGCGCATCGCCATCTGGTGCAGCGCGATCGCCGAGTACTCGAGCAGGAAGAGGTGCCGCAGGGTGCGCTTGAGCGAGTCGAGCAGCATCGCCTTCGGGTCGTCCGGGCCGTGCAGGGCCGCGACGACGAGGCGGTTCCGGGCGTGGAAGTAGGCCTGCCAGTCCGAGCTGTCGTCCTTCTCGACGAAGCTCATGTGCCAGATGGCGACGCCCGGCACGGTCGCGGTCGGGAAGCCGTGGGCGCCGGCGCGCAGGCCGTACTCGCAGTCGTCCCACTTGATGAACAGCGGCAGCGGCTGCCCGACCTGCTCGGCGACCACCCGCGGGATCAGGCACATCCACCAGGCGTTGTAGTCGACGTCGGTGCGCCGGTGCATCCACAGCGTCTCGCGCAGTGAGTCGACGGCGAAGTCGTGGTCGTCGACGGTGTTCGGCGCGAGCTGCCAGAAGAAGGTGGTGCGGTCGACGACCTCGCCCATCACGTGCAGGTGCGAGCGCGCCTGCAGCGAGAGCATCTGGCCGCCGACGAGCATCGGGGAGCGGGCGAAGCGGGCGAAGGCGAGCGCACGCAGGACCGAGTCGGGCTCCAGGACGACGTCGTCGTCCATGAACAGGATGTGCTCGCAGTCGGTGTGCTCGAGCGCCTCGAACATGATGCGGCTGTAGCCGCCGGAGCCGCCGAGGTTGGGCTGGTCGATGATCCGGAGTCGGTCACCCAGCAGCGCCGCGGCCTCGTCGTAGCCCTCCTGCTCCCGGACCTTCGACGTGCCCTGGTCGGGGATGACGACGGCGGTGAGCACGTCGCGCACCAGCGGGTCCTCGCCGAGGGCGCGCAGGGTGTCCACGCAGTCCGACGGGCGGTTGAAGGTCGGCATCCCGACGGTGACCGCGGCGCGGCCGGGCGCCGGGCGGTCGGCGTACCAGCCGCCGTCGACCAGCTCGAGGGGCTCGGTCTCGCTGGAGAGGTCGAACCACACCCACCCGCCGTCCTCGAACGGGCGCAGCGACACCGGCACGTCGACCGCGGTCTCGCCGGCGACCACCTCGCCGTGGACGTGCACCGGCACCCCGCGCGCGGTGGAGCGGTAGACGTCGACGCGGCCGGCGCCGGAGAGCCGCAGCCGCAGGTGCACGGCGTCGAGGACCGACCAGCGCCGCCAGTACGAGGCGGGGAAGGCGTTGAAGTAGGCCGCGAACGACGTCTCCGTGCCCTCGGGGATCCGCACGCGCGTCCGGGACAGCACCTCGGCGTGGCGGCCGCCGGAGGTCGCGAGGTGCAGCACGAAGTCGTCCGCCTCGGTGTCGACCGTGCCGGGGCGCTCCGCGGTGGGGGCGGCCGAGCGCAGCGTCGTCGCGGTGCCCTCGTCGAGGTAGAGCGCGCGCACCGTCGCCGGGTCGGCCGGGCGCGGCAGGATGATCCGCTGCAGCAGCGCGGACTCCGCCGCCCGGACCGTCAGCTCCACCGTCCCGCGATCCGCCTGCGTCGCCATGTCCCGACGGTAGCCCGCTCCCCCGACACCCCCGCGCGAGGGCCGGGACCGCCCCGCGGGGGTCGGCGCGCCGACGGTCCGCTCCGACGTCCGGGTCAGCGGACGGCCCGGCCGGCCACCCGCCAGCGCACCGGGTCGCGGTGGGCGGCGAAGGTCGTCGCCCGGGTCTCCTCGAACTCCTCGGGCAGGGCGTGCACGCCGCCCTCGCGCCCGATGTTGTCGCTGCGGCTCGCCAGCGGGCCGAGCACGCGCAGCCCGGCGGCCTCCTGCAGCCGGACGATCCCGAAGTCGAAGCCGTTGCCCTGCTCGCCGTGGGGGGCCCGGGCGGCGTCGAACCAGCGGGGGCCGAGCAGGTCGTGCCACCGGTCCGCCCACGTGCCCCACACCCAGGGGCTGAACGGCGCGTCGGCGACGACGTCGGCGGGCTGCGGTGCCGCGAGGGCGGAGAAGGCGCAGACCGCGAGCACCTCAGGGTCGTCGGGCTGCGCGGCGAGGAACTCGCAGACGTCGTCGGCGACCACGATGTCCTCCTCGGCCAGCACGACGAAGCCGGCGCCGGTCGCGAACGCGCCCGACAACGCGTGGTGCGGGTTCGCGAGCACCCCCCGGCGCTCGTCGTTGACCTCGAGGTGGACGTCCCGCGCGACCCGCCGTCGGGCGAACTCCTCGACGACCGCCCGGCAGCGCGACTCCTCGCGCCCCGGTTCCACCACGAACCGGAAGGACCACTCCGCGAGCCCGCGCACGGCGGACCAGGACTCGAGCGTCTCGGCGAGGTAGCCGGGCCGGTCGCCGGACACGGTCATGGTGATCACGGAGGACACGGCGGCAGGTACCCACCGGCGCCCGTCGGTCACCGTCGCACGTCAGGGTGCGGGTGCCCCGGTGGCCCGTGACCGCGCGAGCACGACGGTCGCGAGCACCGTCGTCGCCACGAGCGCGCCGATGAGGACCCACTCGGCGCCGCCGACGACGATGCGCTCGCCCAGCACGGTCAGGCCCAGGAACGCGGCGACGAGGGGCTCCCCGACGGTGATCGCCGGCAGGGTGGTGGCCAGGTCACCGGCCTGGAACGCGGCCTGCTGCAGGTAGGTCCCGCCGATCGCGGCGACGACGAGCGTCCAGGTCTCCCACCCGAGCAGGAGCGGCACGATCCCCTGCCCGAGCAGGTCCACGACGGACTTCGTCAGGGCGGCGAGCACCCCGTAGGCGATCCCGGTGGCCACGGCCAGCGCGGCCGCGCGCACCCGGCCGCGGCGGCGGGCGGCGGCGAGGAGACACCCCCCGAGCACGACGACGAGCGCGGCACCGCTGGGTGCCCAGGCCGCGGGGGACGCACGGTCCTGCCCGGCCGTCGGCTCCCCCACCACGAGGAACAGCGCGAGGGCGGCGGCGAGCACGAGGGCCCAGACGCCGTCGCGCGGGGCGACGCGGCGCCCGCCCGTCCACGCCTCGAGCGGCAGGGCGAACAGCAGCGTCGTCACGATCAACGGCTGCACCAGCAGCAGCGACCCGACCCCCAGCGCGGCGGCCTGCACGACGAAGCCGCCGACGTCGCCGACGCTGCCCGCCCACCACGTCGGGGAGCGGACCAGGCGACGCAGCAGGGTCAGGCCCCGGGCCTCGTCGTCGGGGACGAGCGCGGCCGCGCGACGCTGGGCGACCGAGCCGACCGCGAGGAGCAGCGCGGCGACCAGCGCCAGCGCGACCGCCAGTCCGGTCACCGATCCCCGCCCGCCCGCCGGTCAGCCCTCGAGCGGGTCGGCCCCGTCGAAGTCCGCGCCCTCGGTGAACCACGGCGCGATGCGGTTGTCGAACATCGTGAGAGCCGAGCCGATCGCCATGTGCATGTCGAGGTACTTGTACGTGCCGAGCCGCCCGCCGAAGAGGACCTTGCGGTTGGTCGCCTCCTTGCGGGCGAGCTCGCGGTAGCGCTCCAGCTTGGCGCGGTCCTCGGGGGTGTTGATCGGGTAGTACGGCTCGTCGCCGGACTCGGCGAAGCGTGAGTACTCCCGGACGATCACGGTCTTGTCGCTCGGGTAGTGCTTGCGCTCGGGGTGGAAGTGTCGGAACTCGTGGATGCGGGTGAACGGCACGTCGCGGTCGGCGTAGTTCATCACGGGGGTGCCCTGGTAGTCCCCGGTGGTGGTGACGACCTCGGGCTCGAAGTCCAGCGTGCGCCAGCCGAGCTCGCCCTCGCAGTAGTCGAAGTAGCGGTCGAGCGCCCCGGTGAAGACGGTCGGCACGTCCTCGCCGAAGCCCTCGCGGACGTCGAACCAGTCGGTGTCGAGCCGGACCTCGATGTTCGGGTGGTCGGCCATCCGCTCGAGCCACGCCGTGTAGCCGTCGACGGGCAGGCCCTCGTGGGTGTCGTTGAAGTAGCGGTTGTCGAACGTGTAGCGCACCGGCAGCCGGGAGACGATCGAGGCCGGGAGGTTCTTCGGGTCGGTCTGCCACTGCTTGGCGGTGTAGCCGGCGAAGAACGCCTCGTAGAGCGGGCGCCCGACGAGCGCCACGCCCTTCTCCTCGAAGTTCGCCGCGTCCGCCACGTCGATCTCGGCGGCGTGCTCGGTCACCCAGGCGCGGGCCTCGTCGGGGCTCATCGACCGGCCCGCGTACTCGCAGATCGTCGCCAGGTTGACCGGCATCGGGTAGACGCGGCCCTGGTAGATCGTGAAGACGCGGTGCTGGTAGTTCGTGAAGTCGGTGAACCGGTTGACGTACTCCCACACCCGCTCGTTCGACGTGTGGAACAGGTGCGCCCCGTAGCGGTGCACCTCGATCCCGGTCTCGGGGTCCGGCTCCGAGTAGGC
The DNA here is from genome assembly GCF_055612215.1 of Actinomycetospora sp. Lineage (NCBI taxonomy): Bacteria > Bacillati > Actinomycetota > Actinomycetes > Pseudonocardiales > Pseudonocardiaceae > Actinomycetospora > Actinomycetospora sp. Next base: position 11,545 of record NZ_JBVPVA010000496.1, read on the forward strand.
GTTGCCGCCCAGGTGGGAGCGGCGCTCGACGACGAGGACGCGCTTGTCCAGTTCCCTGGCGGCGCGTTCGGCGATCGTCAGGCCGAAGAAGCCCGAGCCCACGACGACCAGATCCGGCTGGCTCATGACCCAAAACGGTAGCCCGCTCCCCGGCGGGGTACGCCGGGGGCATGCCGACCGTCACCCGCACCGTCACCACGCCCGCCCAGCTCGACGTCGTGCGGAACTACCTGCGTGACTTCGCGAACGCCACCGAGTGGGACGCGGGGACCGTCTCCTGCGAGCCGGTGGACCCGTCGGTGCCCGTCGGCGTCGGCAAGCAGTGGACCAACGTCTCGGAGTTCCGGGGACGGCAGACCACGCTCACCTACACCCTGGAGTCCGACGAGCCCACCCGGCTGCGGATCGTCGGGCGCAACAAGACGGTGACCAGCGAGGACGAGATGGAGTTCACCGGGGCCGACGGGGGCGGCACCCGGGTGAGCTACACCGCGACCTTCACCTTCCACGGCGCCGCGAAGCTCGCCACGCC
>NZ_JBVPVA010000633.1:0-2215 GCF_055612215.1 Actinomycetospora sp.
GGGGACGGGCCGGTCGCGTCGGTGGAGGTGGCGCCGTGGGAGTTCTTCCGCGGCGTGTTCAGCCGCCGCAGCGTCGACCAGATGCGGGCGTGGGCCTGGGAGGGCGACCCGGAGCCGTGGCTCGAGCCGCTCACGGTCTTCGGCCTGCGCACCGACGACCAGCCGCGGTAGGTGCGCCCCCGTGGTCGCCGGGGCCCCGACGACTACTCCCGTGCCGCGGGCACCTCGCCGCGGAACCGCTCCCGGTAGGCGTCCCAGTCGAACGTCGCGAGGAACGCCGACGCCGCGTCGTACCCGCGCTGGTAGAGCGCGTCCCGGCGCGGTTGCGTGATGCCGAAGTCGAGCAGCCCGACGTCGCCGGCGCTCACGTGGATCGTGCGCGCCCGCACCCACGGGCGGTTGAGGTAGGCCTGGTCCCGGCCGACGATCATCGTGGTCAGGAGCTGTTCGAGCAGGCGCAGCGCGGTGGGCTGCGGCCAGTCGAACATCCGGCTGTGGAAGAGCGCGACGCGGTCGCCGATGCCCCGCTTCGGAGCCGTCGTGATCGTTACGCCGAACGTCGGCCAGGCCGGCGCGGCCCCGTCGGTGCGGTCCAGCGAGTCGATCGGGAAGTTGGAGAGCAGCCCGCCGTCGACGAGCGTGGAGACCATCGCCGGATGGGCGTGGGTCAGCGTCGTGGGCTCGAAGAGGAACGGGATCGCCATCGAGGCGCGGACGGCGTCGGCGACGGGCTGGGAGTCCGGGTCGAGGCCGTACACGCCGCGGTAGTCCCACGGGAAGCGGACGAGCTGCCCGAGGGTGAGGTCCGAGCAGGTCACGACGAGGCGGTAGCGCTGGTCGGGCGGGAGCGCGGGGTCGTCGAGGCGCAGGTCCCGCCAGGTGTGCACCCCCAACGCCGCGAGCTCGTCGGTGATCCAGTCGAGCAGGTACTCGCCGCGGTAGAGCCCCATTCCCGAGACCAGCGCGAGGCCCGGCCCGACCAGCGGCAGCCGGGCCACCCCGCGCCGGTCGGCGACGGCGTGGAAGTCCAGCCGGCGCATGATGTCGCCCAGCTCCGTGCCCTGCGCCCCGGCCGCCGCGATGGCCCCGACGAGGGCGCCCGCAGAGGTCCCGGAGATGCGCTGGGGCCGGTAGCCGGCGTCGGTGATCGCGGCGACCGCCCCCGCGAGGCCGATCCCCTTGACCCCGCCGCCCTCGAGAACCAGGTCAGCCCGCATGGCCGGTGAGCCTCGCACGGGAGCGGCGGTCGGCGCCTGTCCGACCGGCGCCGCCCACCCGGCTCAGACCCCGACGAGGACGCTGCGCTGCGGCAGGGCGTCGTGCTCCGCGCCGCGGGGGGCGGGGATGGTCACGGTGGCGGCGGCGACGAGCGCCTCCCGCCGGTGCGCCCGGTGGATCGCCCGGACGCGCAGACCCTCCTCGCGCATCGCGGCGCGGGTCCGGTCGTCGACGGTGCCCCGGCGGCCCATCGCGACGAAGGGCGCGGCCAGCCAGGCTCCGAGTGCGGCGCTGCCGATGGCGACGGTGCTGATCATGATGTTCCCCCCGGAACGTTCGACGCTCCCCGACGAAGCGTGTCGCCCGGTTCGTCGCCGTGGGTCACCCCAGCGTTACGAGCATCACCCGATCGGACGAGCAACTCAGGCGCCGCCGGCCGCCGCGGCGAACCCGATGACGAGTGCGGCCCCGAGGAAGCCGACGACGACGAGCACGCCCACGACCTGCCCGGTCGGCGAGCCGCCCAGCCGGCCCTGGCGCAGGGCCGGCGGGAGCCCGGGCGCGATCACCGCACCCAGCAGCCCGCCGACCGCGCCCCATCCCAGCCCCAGCACCACGGCGGGCGCGAGGTCCAGCTCGACGCCGAGCGGGTCCGCCGAGAGCGCCGTGACCACCGCGAGCAGGGCCAGGACGGCGGCCAGCACCGGGCCCAGCGCCCAGCCGCGGCGCACGGCGTCGTCGGGGGAGGGGGCGTGCAGCGCCGCGACCATGCCGCCCAGCACGCAGACGATCGCCCCCACCAGCGGCGCCAGCCACCACGAGGGACCGTCGCCGAGCAGGTGCACCAGGCCGACGTCGGTGCGTCCGGTCGGGCCGCGCCCCACGAGCGGGACCCCGAGGCAGAAGGCGAACGCCCCGAGCAGGGCAGTGGGTGCGAAGACCACGACGGCCACGACCGCCACGAGCCCGGCCACCGACGAGCCCGACGACCCGGACG
>NZ_JBVPVA010000610.1:0-5524 GCF_055612215.1 Actinomycetospora sp.
GCCGCGGGGTCTGCCAGCCCAGACCGGCCATCCGTTCCCGCAGAAGGCGCTTCTGCGCGTCGACGTCGCGGAAGTCGACGTCGAAGTCGAAGTCGACCGCGGGGAAGGAGAACATCGCCATCCCCTGGGTGGCGTCGCGGATGGGCCGCAGGCCGGCGGACCGCCCGGACGCGGAGTCCTGGTGGTCGATCAACCAGCGGTCCAGCCCGAACTCGTTGGGCACGCTGTAGAAGGCCATCACGTGCCCGAGGTGCCGGATGTACCGCTCGCGCGGCCCGAACACCATCGCCCGCAGCGCCGAGTGCAGCCCGTCCGCCCCGACCACGAGGTCGAAGCGCCGCCGGTCGCCGCCCGCGAAGGCCACGTCGACGCCGTCCGGGTCCTGGTGCAGCTCGGCGATCCGGTCGCCGAAGACGTACTCGACCGCGCCACGGGTGTCGTCGTGGAGCACGCGCGACAGGTCCCCGCGCAGGATCTCGATCTCCGCGATGAACCCGTCGCCGCCGTCGTCGTCCGCTCGGTAGGTGTCCAGCACGGTCCCGTCCGCGTCCACGGTGTAGGCGCCGGCGGTCTCGGTGCGGGCCGCACGCACCGCGGCGTCGAGCCCCATGCGCCGGATGACCTCCTTCGCCACCCCGCGGGCGTCCACCGCCTGCCCGCCGGGCCGCAGTCCGGGGGCCCGCTCCACCACGGTCACCTCGGCGCCCCGTCGGTGCAGCCAGTGGGCCAGCGCCGGCCCCGCGATGCTCGCCCCGGCGACCAACACCCTGGTACCGCTCACCGCACCCCCTGGTCGTCCCTCCGGATCGGGATCCGGATCGTACGGGGGCGCACCGTCAGCCGGTCAGGGAGCGGACCGCCGCGACGTCGTACTCGGCCACCGAGGCGGACACGATGTCCGCGGCCTGCTCGTCACCCGTCCCGCTGCCCCGGAAGGCCTCGACCTCGGCCCGGGACTCCCACCGCTCGAGGATGTTGATCCGGGTCGGGTCGAGCAGGTCGGCGGTGAGCGAGAAGTCGAGGCAGCCCGGCGCCGTGCGCGCCTGCTCGACGACCGCGACGCAGCCCGCCAGGTACGCCTCGCGCCGGCCGGCCGCGACGACCAGGTGGCCCGCGACGATGACCTGTACCGGTTGGTCCACGTCGTCGACCCTACTGGGCCGTCCCGACGACGAGGTCGATCCACGCGGACATGGCCTCGGTCGCGGCGTCGGTCTCCCCGGTGATCAGGACGTCGTGGAGCAGCCCGCGAGCGACGGCGAGACCCAGGCGTGCCCGCGCCCGACGCGCCCGGTCGTCCTCCCGATCGCCCTCGAGGAGGCGGTCGAGGAGCACCGTGAGCGCGTCCAGCCACGGGTCGACGAGCGACTCGCGCAACGACCGGGCGTGCGGCTGGTCGCGCATCGCGTGGACGGACAGCTCGAAGAACAGCGGGCCGTGGACCAGTCCGGCGTCGAGCACGCGCGCCCAGAACGCCCGCAGCGCCTCCCCGGGGTCACCACCCGCCTCGACCGTGGCCGTGACCTCGGCGAGCAGGTCGCGCTGGCGCGCCTCGACCACACCGACGACGGCCGCGAGCAGACCCTCCCGCGAGCCGAAGTGGTAGATCACCATCCGGTGGCTGGTGCCGATCGCGGCCGCGATCGCCCGCAGGCTGCGGTCCTCGACGCCCTGCGCGGCGAAGTGCTCGACCGCCGCCGCGAGCATGCGGGTCGCCTCGGGAGACGTCATGGCCGTGACGGTAGGTCGGCCGGGACGCGGGCGACGGAGCAGCCCGGCGGTCCGCATGTGTACCATCTGGTTCATGCGCTCGATCGTGGTGGGTCGTGACGTCGACGCGGCTCCGGAGACACTCTGGGAAGCGGTCGTCGACGTCGGGTCCTGGCCCCGGTGGACCTCGTCGATCACCTCGGTGACCCTCCTGGACGGGGAGCTGGCCCTCGGCCGGCGCGCGGCGGTCACGCAGCCGCGACTCCCGACCCAGACCTGGACGGTGACCGAGCTCGAGAACGGACGCTCGTTCACCTGGACGACCCGCAGTGCGGGCGTCGCGACCGAGGGTGTCCACCAGGTCCGGCCCTCGAGCGGCGGGAGCCGGATCGTCCTCACCGTCACCCAGACCGGGCTGCTCGCTCCCGTGGTGGCGCTCGTCCTCGGCTCGCTCACGCGGCGCTACCTCGAGCTCGAGGCCGCCGGACTCAAGGCCGACGCGGAGGATCGGGCGGGGCGGCTCCCACGGTAGGAGGGTGGCGGCGCCCCACGCGGTGGGCGGACGTCCCTACGCGGCGTCGCCGACGGCGTGAAGCGCGGAACGCCCCGGGAGCGGCGACACGAGTGCGCCGTGCGACGCGAGGCGCTCGCGGTGGGCCCGGTGGTGGTGGCCGCAGAACAGGAGCTCGCCACCTGCGGGCAGGACCGCGACGAACGCGGCCCGCGCCGGGCAGCGGTCGCAGGCCTCCCGGGCGGTCTGGTGCGGGTTCTCGTGGATCTCGGTCATGACGCTCGTCCCTGTCGTGTCGGCTGTCGGCTCGTCCGTGCGACTCCCAGGCTGCGCCGACAGGTGCTCCACGGGGAGGGAGCGGCCCCTCCGGGAGGCGAGGGCCAACCCCCGTTCCGGATCGGTCGCCGACCGGGTAGGCGGTTGATCATGGCGAGGGCACCGCGACGACTCCGGTGCCGGCACGGTCAGCGGCCCAGGCCGGACGGCGGGTGAGGACGGGCCGTCCAGCTCCTCACGTCCCAGCCCTCACACCAGGTCTCGGTGGCGACGAGTGGGAGGAACCCGGTCCAGAAGTGGTCCATCCGGTCCCAGAGCTCCTGCTTCGGACTCAGCGACTCGAGCAGGGTGGCGCGGCCCGCCAGGCTGACGACGACCTCGTGGGCGGCCCACGCCGGGTCGACCGCGGGCTCGAGCAGGTGCTGCTCGGCCGCGAGGACGAACAGCCGTGCGAGCTCGGCCTCCCAGCCGGCACTCATCTCGGCGAGGGTGGGTCGGTCCACGACCTGGTCGCGCAGGACGCGGGCCGCCCCGCGCACGATCGGGTCGTCCAGGCGGACCACCACGATGTCGGTCATCGCGATGACGGCGCGGAGCGGGTCGGGTGCGTCGCGTTCCGCGGCGGACACGACGGCGTCCCAGGAAGCGGCCATCTCCTCGACCAGCGCGGTGGCGACGGCGCGCTTGGACGGGAAGTGGAAGTACAGCGCGCCCTTGCTGCCCGGCGCCCCGCTCAACAGGTCGTTGAGGCTGGTGGCGTGGTAGCCGTGCACGGCGAACTGCTCGCCGGCGGCCACCAGCAGGGCGTGGCGGGTGGCCGTCGCGCGCTCCTGTCGTCGGCCGTCGCGGGCACGACCGGTCGAGCCATCTGTTCCGGGAGGAGGCGGGGGGTCGTCGGAGCGCGGGTCGGCCATCATCGGGTTTGCCTTCTCCGTACCAGGCGGTATGTTTCGAGGGTAGAGGGTGCCTGAGTGGGGGGCCAGGCCGGACGGTGGGGGGCTTCCGGCCTGGACTGGTCAGGTAGGGCGGTTCGGCCCCGGTCACGGGGCCGACCGTCCCCGTGGCGCCATCGGCGCGCACCGGTGGCGCCACGTCCTCTTTTCCGGAGCACAGGAGCTGGTCACATCACCATGACGGGGCCGGTCGGGATCGTCAGCCACGGCACGACGGTCGGGTCGAGGAGCACGAGCAGACCGAGGACGGTCAGCACCACCGCGACGCCGTAGTTGGCCACGAGGCGCCACGGCAGGAGCTTCTCGATCGCGATCAGTCCCGCGATGAACGCCATCCACGCGATGTTCATGACGCCGAGGGCGAACAGCGCGAGCATGAGTGCCCAGCAACAGCCCAGGCACCATCCGCCGAGCTTCGCGCCCATCCGCAATCCGCCGATCGGCCCGTCGCGCCACGAGCTGAGCAGGAATCCGAGGGGGCTCCGGCACTTGCTCAGGCAGACGTTCTTCAGCGGCGTGAGCTGGTAGGCGCCCGCGGAGATCAGGGCCACGGCGGCCAGCGCGCGCCCTCCCTGGTCCCAGGTCAGGACATCCCCGGCCAGCCAGCGCGCGGCCGCGGCGATCACCCACGCCGCCGCTCCGGCAGCGGTCCACGTCAGGAGATAGCCCGCGGTGAACATCGGTGGCGCCAGGGGCGCCCGCTCACGGGTCATGCGGGCGTGGAGAGCGACGGTCGGCGCGACCGACGGGAACATCATCGCCGCCATCATCACGAGCCAGACGAGTACGAACCACCAGAACCCACCGAGGCCGGTCCACGGTCCGCCGTCCATTCCCTGCATCTGACCGGCCGTCCACCACCAGCCGACGGCGGCGAGCACGAACAACGACAGCACCAGGCCGATGCGCCACCGGACGGCGGAGAGCGCCGGGCGCGGCCCCTCCTCGACCACCGATCGGCGGGACGATCCGGCGGTCACCGTCTCAGGCCGCCCAGGAGAAGTCGGACGTCGACAAGCCGGTCTTTCCTTCGTACTCGATACCGAAGGCACTGATGCGTGATCGCCTGGCCTCGGCCATCGTGAGGTCCGACGCCACGGGATGGAACATCCCGGAGAACCTCACCGGCTCTCCGGATTCCACTCCGAACGGCACGATGTCCTCGATCTCGAACTCGATGCCGCCACTGATCCGCACCGCGTGGCGCAGGCCGTCGTGGTCGATCTCGATCGTCGCGCGCTCGGCTCCGAGCATCTCGCCGATGAGCGGTGCGAGGCCTGCCATCGGGCCCCCGAGCTGACCGCTGAACACCCGGACGAGCTGCTCGAACTGGCCCTCGCTCGCCTCGTCACCCACGAAGACGCCGACGCGCCAGTTGCCGTCGGTCATCACCTTCGGGGTGTCGATGATGATCGCGACCTTGCTGCCGGCGATGTCGGTGCCCTCGACGGTGCCCTCACGGATGTCGAAGACCAGGCTCGCTCGGCAGAAGTCGTAGGTCGCTCCGTGATCGAAGGAGAGATTGCACGGGCACATCAACTCGCACGAGCACGTCTCGACATAGCTGCCCCGCAGGTTCCACGACATCGTCGCTCCCCATTCCCACCCGTCCGAAGGGGGAACGACCGTCCCGCGCACCATGCGGCGTGTCAAGGGGACATGAGCTCGGAATGCAAGACCGACTCCGACCGCGATCGTTCTCCCACTCAGCGTCACGGATCGCGGGAAGGACGATTCCGATCTCGAATCCGCCGTCCCGCACCACGGAACCCGTGGACGCTTCCGTGGGGATCGGGAGCTCGTCGCCACCGACCGGATTCCGACCGGCGGCAGCGGACGTTCCGGGCGGCCGACCGGCGGGCAGCGCCTATCTCGCACCGGGGTGGCGAGGACTCCGTCGTCCCGTCCAGTGCCCAGGGCCGGGCCGCCGCGACGCCCGCCGCGGCGGCGGCGGCCAGGGCGAGGACGCCGACGGCGTGGGCCTGCCCGGACTCGGAGACGGTCAGCAGTCCCGTCCCCGCGACGAGGAGGCCGACGGCGAGCAGCACGGAGCGACGCCCGGCCCCGGCGGGGC
>NZ_JBVPVA010000716.1:0-3250 GCF_055612215.1 Actinomycetospora sp.
GGGACGCGACATCGGACTGCACGTCGTGCTCGCCCGGTCGGCCGCGGGCGCGGCGGGAGGACTGATGCAGCCGGTGCTGCGCCGGCTGCGGGAGCTGGGCGGCCCGGGCCTGTTGCTCTCCGGGCCGCGCGACGAGGGCGCTTTGCTGCACGGGGTTCGCGCCACGCCGCTGCCGGCCGGGCGGGCGCAGTACGTCACGCGTCGTACCGAGCCGGAGCTGGTGCAGGTGGCGTGGGTGCCGGAGGCCGACGGGTGAGGGGGACCCGCCGGCCCCGGCGGTTCACGCCCGGGCAGCCGCTACGCCTGGAACGACTGCGCCGCCGAGCGCTCGGTCGCGGCGTACTCCTCGTTCGAGCTCGCGGTGGCCTGCTGCAGCTGACCCAGCGCGGACTGCAGGTCGCTCCACCCCGAGTCCCACTGCTGCTGGGCGGCGGCGTACGCCTCGCGGGCGGCCCCGTCCCAGGTGGCGAGCATGGGCGCGATGTCCGAGCGGAGCTGCTGCATCCGCTGCCCCATCTGCTGCACCCCGCCGTCGAGGTCGGCGACGGCGGTGTCGAGCGCACCGAAGGAGACCTTGATCCGGTCGGCCATGGTGGGAGTCCTCTCAGAACCCGGGGACGGTGACGTCGTCCATGCCCGCGCCCGACTGCGTGAGGCGCTGACCGGCCGCGGAGTCACTGGTCCGGTAGCCCTCGCGCGCCCGGGCGACGAGGGTGCTGATGGTGTCGAGCGCCTGGTTCAGCTTCTGGTTCGCGGCCTCGTAGCGCGCGTGGGCCCCGGTGAACGCGGTGTTCCCGTCGCCCATCCACTGCCCCTCGAGCGCCCCGAGCCTGCCCCGCAGCGCCGTGAGCTCGGAACGGATGTCGGCCACGTTGGCCGTCATCCGTTGCCCCGCCTGCGCCATCGTGTCGGTCGAGACGTCGTACTGCCCCGCCATGAGGTCTCCTCCCGGGAAGTCGTTCCAACACCGATCACGGTGACCGAGCCGCTGCGGCCGTGGGTGCGCTTTGGGAAAACCCGCGCCGTCAGTCCGGCACCGCGAGCCGCGGCCCGGCCCCGAGCAGCGCGAACCACGGTCGGCCGATCGGCAGCACCCGGCCGCGGTCGTAGCCCAGCGCGCGCAGCGCCTCGTCGTCGGCGACCGGGAAGCCGAGCCCGCCGTCGACGAGCACGATCCCCTCGTCCCGGTCGGCACCGGGCGGGCGTTCCCGGTCGAAGTCCGGCGGCGCGAGCAGGGCCCCGCCGCCCGGCGGGACGTGCCAGGTGACGCGCACCCGTCGGTCGCCGTCCGCGAGCACCCGCTCCGGCGCGGCCCGCGTCGTCGTGTCCGTCGCGTCGGCGCGCACCACCAGCCGCGGGGCGTCGCCCCCGCCGTCGACGCAGGGCACGGCGGCCGACTCGCGCGCGGGCACGCCGGGCGGCTCGCTCGGCACGTCGCGCAGCCCGATCGGCGGCCCGGCCGGTAGGTCCAGGATCTGTTCGACGTCGACGGTGCGGGCGGGCGTGGGGAACAGCCGCGCGCTCGTGTCGTCGGCGACCTGCCGGGCGCGGCCCCGGTCCAGGACGTAGCGCGCGCCGGCGTCGGTCACGACGACGGGTCCGGGTGCGGCAGTGGGGGCGAGGTCGCCGCCGCGGGGCAGGAGCGCGAGCCAGGCCCCCGGCACGTCGCGGACCTGGGCGGGCGCGTAGCCCAGGGCGGGGAGGGCCGCCGGGTCGACATGGTGGCCCTGCCCGCCGGTGACCAGCACGATCTCGATGCCACCGGTCGGCCGCGCGAGGAACCCGGTCCCGGGGCCGGGGCCGCCGCCGGGGACGCCGGTGAAGACCGCGACCCGGTCGGGCGCGGTCGCGCAGGCCGCCAGCGCCGGCGGCGCGGCGGGCAGGCCGGGCGGGAGCTCGGGGGCGCCGTCGTCGGGGAGCGCGGTCCCGACCGGCACGCCCAGCACCCGGGCGTGCGGCACCAGCACCGGCGCGCGCCGGGCCCCGGCGAGCAGCGCGGTGGTCAGCGTCGGGGCGGGGCGGAGGAGGCCGCCGGTGGCCAGGTAGCGGGCGCCGGTCTCGCGGTCGACGACGAGGCTCCCGTCGTCGCGCCAACCGTCGGGGGCGCGGCCGGTGAGGAAGGCGGTCGCGGCGGAGCCGGCGGCCACGAGGACCACGACGACGAGGCCGAGCAGCAGCCCGGCGTTCGGGCGGCGGGGCACGTCCTCGATCGCGAGGGCGTCGCCGCGCACGAGGGCGGCCACGCCGCGGCGGCGCGCGAAGTCCTCGGACTCGATGAGCTCCCGGCGACCGGCCACGGGTCCGGATGCTTCCCGGCGGCGGGTCGGCGCGGGGGCCGTTTCGGAGAACCAGGCGGTCGACGACGCGGCTTTCCTGCCACTGGATGCAAGCAACGACGCTCCGCTGGCATCCGGACGTGGCGACTACTTCTGAAACCGCCGGGTTCACCGTCCCACACCATCTGGTGACGCAGCGTCAGGAGCCGTGGACCTCCGGGTCCCGTCGTCGTGGGACGTGATCGACACGTCCCGCGCACGACTTGGAGGTCGAGGAAGTCCATGACGCGCAATCGCAAGCGGCTCGCCGTGCTGGGGGGCGTCCTGCTCGTGCTCGCCGGCGCGGGCGTCGCCTTCGCCGCGTACCTGTCGAGCGGGTCCGGGAGCGGCGCGACCACGTCGAGCGTCGCGGTGAGCTCGACGATCAGCGCCAGCTCGCAGGGGGCGCAGCTCTACCCGGGCTCGACGAGCACCTACACGGTCACGATCAACAACCCGAACCCCTACTCGGTGAAGGTGGTGAGCATCAGCTCGAGCGCGTCGAAGGCGACCGCCGCCGGCTGCCCCGCGGCCACGGTGACCAGCCCAGCCGTCGCGAACCCGTCCGGCACGATCGCGCCCAACGGCTCCGCCTCGTACCCGCTCACGGCGACGATGGTGAACGATCCCGACAACTCCTGTCAGGGACAGTCGTTCGAGATGCCCCTGCAGGCCCAGCTCGCCTCCGCGGCCGGGTGAGGGTCGAGTCGCTGCTCCAGCGGGAGGGGCGCGGACGCATCGATCGGACGGGCCCGATCCCGCTGCCGGGCCGTCGGCCCCGTCACGCCGCGGGCCGTCGCGCGGCCGGGGCGCCCATCGCCCCGGCCGTCCGGCCCGGGGCGGTCGACCCGGAGGCGGACACCGATCCGCTGCCGGTGTCCCGGGGCGGGGCACCGACCGTGCCCCGCACCCGGGAGCCCCGCCCGCCGACCCCG
>NZ_JBVPVA010000757.1:0-5541 GCF_055612215.1 Actinomycetospora sp.
TGATAAGGCCAACGCGGGCAATATCCATTTCGGTGCGTCGGCGGTATGGGGTTCGAGCGCACTGCAAAAGGCTGATAACGATGAGGCGACGGCCGGAGGAGCCGATTTGACATCTCGGTTCATTCGGGCACGATCTCGATATGGCACAGAAGACAGTCGTCACTTTCCTCGACGACCTCGACGGCGAGTCCGAAGCCGAGGGCACCGTTCCGTTCGCTCTGGACGGCGTCGAGTACGAGATCGACCTCACAAAGCAGAACGCTGATCACCTCCGCGAGATCTTCGCGCCCTACATCGCTGCGGGCCGGCGCACCGGCGGCCGGCGCACGTCCTCGGGTCGATCGCGCTCCTCGAGTACCTCTGGCCCGCAGTCCGCGTCGGGTCCGGTCGCCCGCGGCCGCGAAGCGTTGAAAGCCATCCGTGACTGGGCGAAGGGCGAAGGGTGGGCGGTCAGCGATCGCGGGCGGCTGCCGAACAACGTCGTCGAGGCGTACGACGCAGCGCACAAGTAGGTGATGCGCAAAGGCGCTCAAACCCTGACCCGCTAGCTCGACGAGCGTGCGCGCACGCCGCTTCGTTCCCTGCCGACGACCGCCCAAACCGGTGGGCGAGGACGCCGCGTTGTCCTGCTCGAGCCCTTCGATCTCCCGGCTCGCGCCCCGGTCACCGGCCCGCACGTGACCCGAGGCGCCGAGCGCACCGACGAGGTCGTCGCCGATCGCGGTGTGCAGGAAGTCGAGGTCCGCCGCGTCGGTCACCTTGTTGCCGAGCACCACGAGACGGACCTCGAAGCTGCGCGTGTGTCCGGCGTACTGGCGGTACACCCCGACCGGACGCAACGTCGGTTCCCAGACCACGACCGTCATGTCGAAGCGGGTGAACAGCCCGGAGGCGAACGCGTCGGCACCGGCGGTCATGTCCACCACCACATACTCGCCGGGCCCCTCGACGAGGTGGCCCAGCTGCAGTTCCACGGCGCCGGTCTTGGCGTGGAAGCAGGAGAAGCCGAGGTCCTCGTCCTCGAACGCCCGGCCAGCCCGAGGCGCACCCCCGGCACGACCTCGCGGATGCAGGCGTCGTAGACGGGGTTGTCCTCGGTGATCCCGAGCAGTCGCGAGCCGCGGCCGGGCGGCGTGGTCTTGATCATGGTATCGGCCGACGAGATGCAGGGGTTGTCCCCGCGCAGCCATTCCTTGATCAGCAGCAGGTGGTGGGGGAGGGTCGGTAGCCCGGCCACCGTGTCCTCAGCGGCGCCCAGTGCCACGTCGAGGTTCTGGTTGATGTTGGCGTCGAGCGCCAGGACCGGCGCGCCGAGGCCGGCGGCCCGCAGCGCGAACAGTGACGCGCACGTGGTCTTCCCGGCCCCGCCCTTGCCGACGAACGCGACCTTTACCGGGTTTCTCCCTCACTGCTGGGCCTGACGGGATTCCGTCGCGGCCACGGTAGGCCACTCAGATCTGTGCCGGGAACGGGGGCCCGCATTCGCGCGGTAGTTGTGGGATTTGGGTGATATTGCGAGATGCGAATTCTTTCATCGACTACAGCAGCGGGTGAGCAGCGGTTGATCGGTGCCACGGACGGGTGCATAGTCGCCGCTGTCGCTAACGGTTATCGGTTTCATCAAGTCAGGAGCGTGGCGTGGATCGCTGTTGTGGGACCCCGTTCGGGCGTCTGCGGCCGGTGCTGGCGGTCGTGGCGGCGCTCGGGGCGTTGACGCTGGCCGGCTGCTCGACCTCCCCGCCCGCCGGGGCTTCCTCGAACGGGGCGGGCTCGCCGGGCGGCGGGAAGGTGCAGGTCGTGGCCGCCGAGAACTTCTGGGGTTCGATCGCCTCTCAGCTCGGCGGTGACCACGCGACCGTGACCAGCATCATCAACAACCCCGACGCTGACCCGCACGTTTACGAGCCCACCCCTGCCGACGGTCGGGCCATCGCCACCGCGCAGTACGTGGTGGTCAACAACGTGGGTTACGACCCGTGGGCCCAGAAGCTCATCGACGCCAATCCCTCGCCGTCGCGGACCGAGCTCTCCGTCCAGGCGGTGGCCGGCCTCCCGGACGACGGGAACCCCCACCAGTGGTACTCCCAGGCCACGGTGGAGAAGGTGGCCGATCAGATGACCGCCGACTACAAGAAGATCGACCCCGCGGACGCGGCGTACTTCGACGGGCAGCGCGAAGCGTTCGAGACCCAGGCCCTGGGCCGCTACAACCAGCTGATCAACGACATCAGGACCCGCTACGCCGGCACGCCGATCGGCGCCTCGGAGTCGATCGTCGCGCCGCTGGCGGAAAGCACCGGGCTGAACCTGATCACACCGGCTTCGCTGCTGGAGGCGGTCAGCGAGGGCAACGACCCGACCGCGGCCGACAAGGCCACGAGCGACGCCCAGATCAAGGGCAAGCAGATCAAGCTGTGGGTCTACAACAGCCAGAACACCACCCCGGACGTGCAGGCCGAGCTCGCCGAGGCCCAGGCCGCCCGGATCCCGGTGGCCACCGTCACCGAGACCCTGGTGCCGGCGACCGCGTCGTTCCAGGACTGGCAGGCTGGTCAGCTGCAGGCCATCGAGCAGGGGCTGGCCGCCGGAACCGGGCGTTGAGAGAGCGAGAGATGAGCGTGGTTCGGGAACGTGAGGACTACCCCACCCACGCCGAGTGGGACGGCCGGGGCAGCGACCCGGCCGTCCTGCTCGACGGGGTCGCGGTGTCGCGCGGTGGGAGGCGTCTATGGGGTGGGGTCGATCTTCGCGTGGAAGACGGCCAGTTCGTCGCGGTGCTCGGCCCCAACGGGGTGGGGAAGTCGACAATGCTCGCCGTGCTGCTCGGCCTTCAGCCCACGACCGAGGGCGAGGTCCGGGTGCTGGGCAGGCAGGCGGGTCAGGCCAACGCCGGGATCGGGTACCTGCCGCAGCGGCGCAGTTTCGACCCGAGCCTGCGGGTGCGGGGCCGCGACGTCGTGCGGTTGGGTCTCGACGGCACGCGCTGGGGATTTCCGTTGCCCGGTCTGAGCCGGTGGAGCCGCCGGTCGCGGGCCGCTGCCGCCCGGGTCGATGAGGTCCTCGAGCTGGTGGACGCGAGCGGGTACGCCGACCGTCCGGTCGGGCAGTGCTCAGGCGGTGAGCAGCAGCGTCTGCTGATCGCCCAGGCGCTGGTCGCGCGGCCGCGGCTGCTGCTGCTCGACGAGCCCCTCGACAGCCTCGACCTGCCCAACCAGACCGCGGTGGCGGCGCTGATCAACCGGGTCTCGCGCGAGCAGGGGATCGCGGTGGTGATGGTCGCCCACGACGTGAACCCGATCCTCGAGCACCTCGACACGGTGGTCTACCTCGCTCCCGGCGGCTGCGAGATCGGCCGCCCGGACAGGGTGATCACCAGCGCCACCTTGTCCCGGCTGTTCTCGACCCCGATCGACGTGCTGACCGCCAGCGACGGACGCACTGTGGTGGTCGGGCAACCGGCGCCGTCGCCACGCAGCGTCCCCCACGCGGGTGTGCCGTCGTGACCCTCGATCCGATCACGGTGCTGCAGGAGCTGTGGTCCTACCCGTTCATGGTGAACGCCTTCCGGGCAGGAACCATCGTCGCGGTGCTCGCCGGGGCGGCGGGCTGGTTCATGGTGCTGCGGCGCCAGAGCTTCAGCGGCCACGCCCTGGCCACCGTCGCGTTCCCCGGCGGCGCCGGCGCCGTGTTGATCGGGATCAGCGCGTCGATCGGCTTCTTCGCCTTCTGTCTCGCCGCCGCCGTGATCCTGGGTCTGCTGCCGACCTCCCGGGGGAGCGAGGGCGGGTACAGCCAGGAATCGGCGGTGACCGGCACGCTGCAGGCGTTCGCGCTGGCGTGTGGCTTCCTGTTCGTCTCGCTCTACGGCGGCTTCCTCAACGGCCTCAACGCCCTGCTGTTCGGCAGCTTCCTCGGCGTCACCACCGCACAGGTGTGGCTCCTGCTCGGCGTCGCCGCCGCCGCGCTCGCGGCGCTGGCCGGGATGGGACGCCCGCTGCTGTTCACCTCGATCGACCCGACGGTCGCACGGGCCCGCCGACTCCCGGTACGGGCACTCTCGACCGCCTTCCTCATCGTCCTCGGTGCCGCGGCCGCCGAGGCCAGCCAGATCACCGGCGCCCTGCTGGTGTTCGCCCTCCTCGTCATGCCGGCCGCGGCAGCCCAGACGCTCACCGCCCGGCCGGCGCTGAGCCTGACCCTCAGCATCGTGATCGGCATCGTCGTCACCTGGGCCGGACTCGTCGCCGCCTACTACACGCCGTTCCCGATCGGCTTCTTCGTGACGACCTTCGCCTTCGTCGTCTACCTGCTCGCCCACGGCGTGCGGCGTCTCGCCGACCAGACACGAGACCGGAGCGGGGCCCGTCCGTCCCGTCCCCTCGTCGTGGTGCGCTGACCGAGATGCCCCTCTTCCTGCTCCACGCCGTCGTCGCCGGAACCTCCGTGGCGCTCGCGGCCGGGCTCGTCGGCTACTTCCTGGTGCTGCGCGCCCAGGTTTTCGCCGGCGATGCTCTCAGCCACGCCGCGTTCACCGGATCGCTCGCGGCACTCGCTGCCGGGGTCGACCTGCGTCTGGGTCTGTTCGCCGCGACCGTGGCCGGTGGCCTTGCGCTCGGTGGGCTCGGCCGACGCGGACAGGCTGACGACGTGGTCATCGGCAACACCCTGTCCTGGATCCTCGGCCTCGGCGTCTTCTTCCTGACCCTCTACGCCACCAGGCGCAGCACCGACGACGGCTCCGCCGGCGTCACCGTGCTGTTCGGATCGATCTTCGGCATCAGTGCGGGTCAAGCCGCAGTGACCGGCATGCTCGGGCTCGCGGTGGCCGCCGCGATGTGCGCGCTCGCACGCCCACTGCTCTTCGCCACCGTCGACCCCCTCGCGGCCGCTGCCCGCGGCCTGCCCGTCCGCGTTCTCGGCGCGGTCTTCCTGGCCGTGCTCGGAGTGACCGCGGCCGAGGCCAGCCAGGTCGTCGGATCCCTGCTGCTGCTCGGCCTGCTCGCCGCACCCGCCGGCGCCGCCGCGCTGCTCACCGCCCGCCCCTACGCCGGGTTCCTACTCGCCGGCGCACTGGCCATGCTCGACGTCTGGCTCGGACTCGCCGCCGCCTACGTCTTCGACGCCCTCCCTCCCAGCTTCACCATCATCGCCGCGGCGATGCTGACGATCCTCGTCGCGTGGGCCTGGAGCCGGTCGCGATCAGCAGCCGACCCGGGGAACCGACCCGTCCAGGCAGCGTCAGCCACACCCGAACCCGCCGCGAAGCCATGATCGGGCGCCTTCCGGGGCCCGCCCCAACTCCGACCGCCTGGGTCCCGATGCCGACCGGTACTCGGCGACTGTCGTATCGCCGGAGGCGCGCGCCGCCGTGGGCAGGAATCGACAGCGCCTCGTCGGGCTCGAGGCCCTGGCTGAGGTCCCGGTCGAGCACATCGCCGGGGGCGCGTTCGCCGACTCTGCCCCAGGGAGCGCGGCCGGCTCGACCGAGATCGAACTGCAGGCGGAGCGGCTGCGCCGGTGGCTGGCCGGGGCCACCGCAGA
>NZ_JBVPVA010000775.1:0-6692 GCF_055612215.1 Actinomycetospora sp.
TGCTGACCGGGTGCGGTGTGGACTTCGTGCTCGTCCTCCCGCTCACCGGGCGCTTGTTGCGCACCGGCGCCGACGACTTCGTCGAGGAGCTCCTCGTCCGCGACCTCGCGGTGCGGACGGCCGTCGTCGGGAGCAACTTCCGGTTCGGGCACCGGGCCTCGGGCGACCCGGCCGCGCTCGCACGGCTCGGCCGACCCCACGGGATGCACGCGGTGGCCCTCGAGCTGGTCGACGACGGTGGTTCGCCGATCTCCTCGACACGCATCCGCGGCGAGATCGCCGCGGGCCGGGTGCACGCGGCGGCGGCGCTGCTGGGACGCCCGCACCCGCTCACCGTCACGGTCACCTCGACACGGCCACGAGCTCTGGTGGGCACCGTCGGGCCGCGGGCGGCCGTGCCGGGGGCCGGGGCCTACTGCGGCGTGCTCACGGCGCCCGACGGCCGGAGCACACGCACGTCGGTGTCGGTGGACGCGGCCGGAACCGTGTCGATCGCCACCGACCTGCACGTGTCGGTCGGAGAGCACGTGCGGGTGGACCTCCTCGGGGAGACCACGGCCCCGATCGCCTTCACAGGGTTCTGAACGTCGGGAAGGACGACTCATGGATCAGCGGGACACGGACACCCTCACGGCCGGGTCGGCGGAGGTGGTCTCGGCGAGCTTCGACCGCACGGCGGATCCGCGCCTGCGCCGGATCCTGGTGTCGCTGGTGGAGCACCTGCACGGCTTCGTCTCCGAGGTCGGACTGACCGAGAGCGAGTGGGCCACGGCGATCCGGTTCCTCACCGACACCGGGAAGACCTGCACGGACACGAGGCAGGAGTTCATCCTGCTGTCGGACGTGCTGGGCGTCTCGATGCTCGTCGAGACGATCAACAACCCCTCGGGCGGGGGCCTGACGTCCTCGACGGTCGAGGGTCCCTTCCATCTGGTCGACTCCCCGCCGCGCGAGCTGGGCGCGGCCATCTCCGAGGACGGCCAGGGCGAACCCTGCCTGGTCAGCGGCCGGGTCACCGACCCCGACGGGCGAGCGGTCCCCGGCGCGACGGTGGACGTGTGGCAGGCCGACGCCCACGGGTTCTACGACGTGCAGCAACCCGGGATGTACCAGGAGGGCACCCTCCGGGGACTGTTCAGGACCGGCGACGACGGGGAGTACTGGTTCCGCAGCGTCGTGCCCCGCTTCTATCCGGTCCCCGTGGACGGCCCGGTCGGTGCACTGCTCCGTGCGACCTCGCGGCACCCGTACCGACCCGCGCACATCCACCTCCAGGTGGATGCCCCGGGAATGCGCACGGTCACGACCCACGTCTTCGTCGACCACACGCCCTACCTCGCCTCCGACGCCGTCTTCGGTGTGAAGGAGGACCTCGTCCGGGAGTTCCCCGTCGTCGACGACGCCGCCCGCGCGGCGAGGGTCGGGCTGCACAACCCGTTCCGCGCGGTCCGGTTCGACGTCGTACTGGCCGCGGAGCCGGCCGGTCCCGCGTCGGCAGTCGGTTGACCCAAGTCAGCAGTCCCGGGTCCTGGCTAGCGTCGCGGGCCCGGCGACACCACGAGGAAGGCCCCGCTGTGACTCCTCCGCCCGTGACCTCGCCCGACCCGGGGACGGCGGCCCGTCCACCCACCACCGGCCGCATGCGCGCGCTGCGGGGGCCGCGGCGCGGTGGGCCCGAGGTCCTCGTCGTCGAGGACGCGCCGGTGCCGGCGCCGGGACCCGACGAGGTCCTGGTCGCGGTCGAGGCGGCCGCGGTCACCTTCGGCGAGCTCGACTGGGACGAGACCTGGACGCGCGACGGGCGGGACCGCACACCGGTCGTCGTCGCCCACGAGTTCGCGGGCATCGTCGTCGGGGTCGGTGAGCAGGTCGGTCACCCGGTGCCCGGTGAGGAGGTCTACGGGTTGGCCCCCTTCGACCGGGACGGCGCCGCCGCTGAGTACGTGGCCGTACCCGCGAGCCACGTCGCGGCGCGGCCCCGCAGCCTCGACCCGGTGCGGGCCGCGGCGCTGGCCCTCTCGGGCCTCACGGCCCGGCAGGCCCTCGTCGACCACGCGGCCGTCCGCCCAGGGGACTCCGTGCTGGTGGCGGGCGCGGCCGGCGGTGTGGGGGTCTTCGCGGTCCAGATCGCCCGGGTCCTCGACGCCCAGGTCACCGCGACCTGCCGCGCCCGCGACGTCGACTTCGTCGCCGGACTCGGCGCCCACCGCGTCCTCGACGTCGCCGTGGACCCCCCTTCACCCGGGACCGACGAGTTCGACGTGGTGATCGACTGCGTGGGTGGCGCCGCCGCCGTCGACGCACTCGCCCTGCTGCGCCCGGGCACGGGGCGCCTGGTCACCCTGACGGCGCCCCTGCCCGAGGGGGTCTCCGGCCGGGAGCGCGGGACCTTCTTCATCGTCGCCGCCGAGTCGACCCAGCTGGCCGACCTGGCCGACCTCGTCGACCGGCACCGGCTGGCGGTCCCCCTGACCGCGGTGTTCCCGCTCGAGCAGGGCCGGGACGCCTACCTCGGCGGCCGCCGCCACGGCCGCGCCCCGGGCAAGACGGTGATCGCGGTCCGGGGCATCAGCCCGCCATCGTCAGACCGCCGCTGACCGAGAGGACCTGGCCGGTGACGTAGGCCGCGCGACGGGAGGCGAAGAACAACACCGCGTCCGCGATCTCCTCGGGCGTGGCGAGGCGCCGGAACGGGATGGCCTTGACCAGCCCGTCGCGGACCTTCTCGGGCAACGTGGCGAACAGCGGCGTGTCGGTCGGCCCCGGGCAGACGCAGTTGACGTTGATCCCGTGGCGGGCCATCTCGCGGGCCAGCGACTTGGTGAAGGCGATCAGCCCGCCCTTGGTGCCCGCGTAGACGGTCTCCCCGAGGCTGCCGACCCGCCCGGCGTCGCTGGCGATGTTGACGATCCGCACCCGGCGCTCCGCCGCGAGGACCGACTCGAGGACGGCGTGGGTCAGCCGCACCGGCCCGAGGAAGTTGACCGCGGCCAGGGTCTCCCAGAGCGCGTCGTCGTTGTCCATGAACGGCTCGACGCGGTCGAAGCCCGCGGCGTTGACCAGGACGTCGGGGACGCCGTGGGCCTCGACGACCGCGTCGCGCAGGGCAAGGATCGCAGCCTTGTCCCCGAGGTCGACCTGGTGGGCGTGGGCCCGGCCCTCCCCGATCGTCGCGACCGTCGCGGCCAGCCCGTCGGCGTCGCGGTCGACGGCCACCACCTGTGCGCCGGCCTGCGCGAGCCCGACCGCGATCGCGCGCCCGATGCCGGACGCCGCGCCCGTGACCAGCGCCAGCTCGTTCTCCAGGTCCACCGGGGCCTCCGTCGCACTCGCCGCTGTGCCGGGGAGACGGTACGACTACCGGGGCACCCCCGGCCCGACGACGGGTCGCCCCAGCGGGAGGAACCTAGATGGGCTTCGAGGACTACGAGCACCTGCGCTTCGAGCACCGGGACCACGGTGTCCTGCTCATCACCATCGACCGGCCGGAGAAGTACAACGCCGCCGACGAGCAGATGCACACCGAGCTCGCCCGGGTGTGGAACGACGTCTCGGCCGACCCGGGCACCCGCGTCGCCGTCATCACCGGGGCCGGCAAGGCGTTCTCCGCCGGGGGCGACCTCGCGATGGTCGAGCGCATGGCCGGCAACTACGACGCGGTCTCGCACATGCTCACCGAGATGTCGGACCTGGTCTACAACATCATCAACTGCGAGAAGCCCATCGTCTCGGCCATCAACGGCGTCGCCGTCGGCGCGGGCACCGTCGCCGCGCTCCTCGCGGACGTCGCGATCGCCGCCGAGGACGCGAAGATCGGCGACGGGCACGTCAAGCTCGGTGTCGCGGCCGGCGACCACGCGGCGATCATCTGGCCCTTGCTGGCCGGAATGGCGAAGGCCCGCTACCACCTGCTCACCGGCGAGATGATCACCGGCGCGGAGGCCGAGCGCGTCGGGATGGTCGCCAAGGCGCTGCCCCGCGACCAGGTCCTCGACGAGGCCCTGCGCGTCGCCGAGGTCCTGGCCACCGGCGCGCAGCAGGCGATCCGCCTCACCAAGCGCTCGCTCAACAACTGGCTGCGCCAGGCCGGGCCGACCTTCGACCAGTCCGCGGCCTACGAGATGTTGACGTTCATGGGGCCCGACGTCCTCGAGGGCGTCGCGGCCCTGCGCGAGAAGCGCGCCCCGTCGTTCCCCTCAGCCACGCCACCGGCCTGACCGATCACCCCCCGTCTTCTACCGGGCTGTCGATTACGATGACGCCGTCCAGGGCGGCCGATGGGGCGGCGGAGGGAGTCGTGTGGGTTCGAGCTCGCTGTCGGTGACCGCGTCCGGGCCGGCGGTGGTCGAGCCGGACGAGGCCCCGGGCCCGTTGTCGGTGCCGGTCCTGGCGGTGCGGGGCGAGCTGGACAGCGCGAACTGCCAGCAGCTCGTCAGCGCCGTCGAGGCCGCGCTCGAGCGGGCGAGCGAGCCGACGGGGGATGGTGGCGCGTCGGCCGTCCCGGAGCACGGTGCGGGCGCGGCCCGGATGGTCCTCGATCTCGACGAGGTCGCCTTCTGCGACTCCCGCGGCCTGTCCGCCCTGGTCGGCGTGGTGACCGCCGCGGCGCACCGGGGTTGGTCGCTGCGGCTCTCGGCCGGGAGCGACAGCGCCGTGCGCCGCCTGCTGGCCCGGGTCGCGATGACCGAGGTGCTCGCGCTGCACCGCGGTGTGCAGGATGCCGCCGCCACCTGCGGACGGAGCCCGCTCGAGGCCGAGATCCACGACCACTGACGTGGCAGGCTCCACGTCACCGGGCGGCCCACGTCGGCGTGGGCCCGGGCGGAGAGGAGCGGTACGCCCGTGACGATCGCGGTCTTCCTCGCGCTGTGCGCGCCCGCCGTCCTGGCTCCGTGGCTGCGCTCCGCGTCGGGGCGCCACCTCGCCGACCACGTCCGGCCCTCGTGGAGCGCCGCCGTGCTCACCGCGGCGCTCGTCGGGTTCACCGCGGTGACGCTGGTCGGCCTCGGCCTGCTGGTCGGTCTCGGGACCGCCGAATCGGACCCGGTGCTCGTCGGCCGGACCTGGTCGCTGGCCGCGGCGCTCGGCGGACGACCCGTGGTCGTCGCGCACCTGGGGACGGTGCTTGCCGCGGTGGGCGCCCTCGCGGCCGTCGTCGTCCTCGTGCGCGTCGGGCGGGCCGTCGTGTCCGTCCGGGCGCAGTACCGCGCCGGGCGCCGCCTGGTCCCCGCGGGCTCCCCGGCGGGGTCGGTGATCGAACTGCCGGGGGCGCCGAGCGCCGCGCAGGCCCTCCCGGTACGGGGTGGGCACGTGCTCGTCGACGCCGGCCGCTGGGCGTCGCTGCCGGAGCGGCACCGCGCCGTCGTCCTCGCCCACGAGCGCTCGCACCTGCGCCACCGCCACGACCTCCACCTCGTCGTCGCGGCGCTCGCGACCGCGGTCAACCCGCTGCTCGGCCCCGTGAGCCGGGTGCTGGTCTATGCGCTCGAGCGCTGGGCCGACGAGGACGCTGCCGCGGCGTGCGGGCGCGGCACGGCGGCGCACGCGGTGGCCGCGGTCGCCCTGGCCGCACCGGGCAGGGCCGCCACGGTGCTGGGGGTCGGCGGCGGGGTCGTCCCGCGCAGGGTCGGCGCCCTGCTGGAGCGTCCGGCCGCCCCGACCCTGACCCGGCAGGGAGCGGCGACGGCGCTGCTCGTCGTCGGGACGCTCGGGGCCGCCGCGGGGCTGGCCACGCACGCCTGGGTCGACCTCCTGGAGATCCTGGCGACGCGCTGAGGCCTACCCGGCCGGCGGGGCACTCTCGGGGTGCTCGGCCAGCAGCCGGCGGAGGGTGGCCTCGTCGTCGCCCGAGAGCTCCGAGACGAACCGGGACAGCACGGCTCCGCGGTCGGCGTGCTCGTCGAGCACCTGGCGCATGCGGCGGACCGCCATCCCGGCCTCGTCCGCGACCGGGGCGTACCGGTGCGATCGGCCGTCCCGGGCGCGCGAGAGCAGGCCCTTGGCGTGCAGCCGGCCCAGGGTGGTGATCACGGTGGAGTAGGTCGGCGCCCGGGAGAGCCCCTCCTGGACCTCGGTGGCGTTGAGCGGCCGGCCGGCCCTCGTCAGGACGGCCCAGACCTCCGCCGCCAGGGCGCCGGGGGCGCGGCGGTGCGCGTCGGGGGCGTGCTCCCCGCCGCCGCGGCCGTCGTCCACGATCCTCATTGTGCCGTGCGACCCGCGGCGTCGGGACCACACGCGCCGGAGCCGTCCGGTGGAGTCCCGGGCCCGGAGTGTGCTTCGCTCGACGCCGCCCATCAGTGGAACGGAGGCCGCGATGACGTGGACCTGGCCGCGGCTGGCCGGCACCGCCGCCGCCTTGTTCGTGGTCGCCGTCACGGCGACCGTCGGCGCCCTGGTCGCGACGCAGGGCACGGCCCCGCTGACGACGGTCGCGGTGCCCGCTCCGGCGCCGCCCGCGGTCGGCGCCGCGATCGTGCCGGGGGGTCTTCCGCCGGCGGACACCCCCGCCGCCCCGCCGGCCGCCGTGGCCGAGCAGGACCTCGCCGTGGTCCCGGACGACGCGCGGGCCGCCGGGCCGCGCCAGGGCGCGGGCGTCGGCGCCGCGCCCGCCGCCGCGGGTCCCGCGCGGGCCGGGGGCGGGCGGCACGCCGCGGCGGAGGCCGGGCCCGGAGTGCGGGGCGACGGCGGGGGCG
>NZ_JBVPVA010000820.1:0-7209 GCF_055612215.1 Actinomycetospora sp.
CTCTCCAGGGCGTGGCACAGGATGTCCATCCCCGCCGAAGCGGTGACACCGGCTGGCTGGGTCATCGTGAGGACCGGGTCGACGACGGCAAGGGTCGGCCGCAGCCGCTGGTGGCTGATGCCGGTCTTGACGCGCTGCGCCAGGACGTCCATCACGCAGATGGTCGTGCTCTCCGCGCCGGTGCCTGTGGTGGTGGGAACGGCCACGAGCGGCAGCAGCGGGCGCGACGGTGGTTTGCCGGCGCCGACAGGTGCGTTGACGTAGTCCATCAGCTCACCGGGGTGCGTGGTGAGCAGGTTGACGGCCTTCGCGGTGTCGATGGCCGAGCCGCCGCCGACGGCGACGAACCCGTCCCACGGCCCCTGCTCGGTCGCGTAGCCGATGGCCTTGTTCATCGAGTCGTCGGTCGGCTCGACGTGCACGCCGTCGAAGATCTCGACGGTCATGTCGTACCGGCGGATGTTGTCGGCGATCCGGTCGGGCAGGCCGGTCTGCTGCATGCCCGGGTCGGTGATCAGGAGGATGCGCTTCGCCCCGTACTGGGAGAGGTCGAAGCCGATCTCGTCGGCCGCCCCCGCCCCGAACTTCAGGGGCGGTGCGCCCCAGGTGAAGACGCTCTCCTCGGTGGGCACTTCTGGTCCGGCGCTCATCGTGGCCCGGCTCCCTTCTCGGCGGCTGCTGCGGACCGCGGACCACTCACGTGTAGTACGCGCCCTGCGAGGCGAGCTTGAGCTGCTTGATCTGCTCGGCGTCGTGGCCGAAGACGACGGTGGCGTCGGTGCGCTCGGCGATGCCGCGGATCTTCTCCACCGACGCGTAGAACTGGCCCATGTCGTTGACGATGGCGGCCGGCGTGGTCGGCGGGCCGTAGCTCTCGCCCATGTACACGGCGTCGGACGTGAAGATCATCGTGCCGGTGTCGGGCAGGTCGACCTGCATCGACATCGTGCCGGGGGTGTGGCCGGGGGTCTCGAGCAGCGTGACGCCGGGGAGGAACTCGGTGTCACCGGAGACGGTGTCCCAGTTCAGGTCCTCGTAGTCGGTCTTGAGGTGGGCGCCGGTGAACAGGCCGTCGAACCCGAAGGCGAACTCCTTCTCCTTCTCGCTGCAGATCAGCTTGGCCGAGGAGTCCTTGAACAGGTCGGCGTTGCCGCAGTGGTCGAAGTGGAGGTGGCTGAGCACGACGTAGTCGATCTGGTTGACGCCGATGCCCAGCTGCTTGAGACGCGAGTCGAGGTACTCGTCCTCGCTGACCTTCTCGTAGGGGAAGAAGTCCTGCAGGCCCGTCGGGCCCCAGCGCTCCTCCCAGTCCCGGGGGCAGCTGGTGTCCCAGAGGATGGTGCCGTCGGGCGTCTCGACGAGGACGCAGTGCGTGGGGACGGTTGCCCACTCGGTCGGCTCGTCGCGCTGCTGGCGGGGGCGGATGGACCGCCCCGGCTTCAGCAGCAGCCACGTCAGGTCCGCAGTCATCGCCCCGCAGTCCAGCACGCTGACCTTGATGTCTCCGCTCGCCACGTCAGGCCTCCTCGCCGTCCACCACGCCCCGCCGACACGGGGCAGAGGGACCGTTGCATGTGACCCACACCATGGTCAACTGATCGAATCGGTGGCCGCCGCGTGCAGCTGCGCGAAGGCCTCGGCCAGGGTCGCCGGGGTGTAGTGGGCGTTGAGCCCGCTCGGGTTCGGCAGGACCCAGATCGCGGTGTCGTCGACCGTCCGGTGCTGGGGTCCGACGACGGCGGCGCGGTCCGCGAAGGCCACCCGGTAGGCGACGATCCCGACCACGGCGAGCCACCGCGGCCGGTACGTGCGCACCTGGGCGCGCAGCCGCTCGCCGCCCGCGACGAGCTCGTCGTCGGAGAGCTCGTCGGCCCGGGCGGTCGCGCGGGGGGCGACGTTCGTGATGCCGAGCCCGAGGGCCGGCAGCAGGTGCTGCTCGGCCGGGGCGAACACCCGCGGGGTGAACCCGCCGGCGTGCAGGGCGGGCCAGAACCGGTTGCCGGGGCGGGCGAAGTGGTGGCCGGTGTACGCGGAGACCAGGCCCGGGTTGATGCCGCTGAAGAGCACGCGCAGCGGTGGGTCGCCGGGGCCGGGCAGGACGTCGGGGAGCAGCTTCTCCCGGGCGGCCTCGAGCTCGGCGCGGCTGGGGCGGGGGGCCACCCGGCGCAGTGAACCACGACGACGGTTCGGGGGCCGTCCGGCCGAGCGATCCGTCCCCACCGGCAGCCCGGGCCCGGTTGTCCCCAGGGCCGGTGCGCCCCGGGTTTCGTCGCGGGCCGCCGCCGCGTCCATCCCGCGTGAGCGACGAGACGGCGGGGTTCGCCCTCGACCCGGCGGAGCTGCGCCGGGCGGCGTCGGAGACCGCACGGGCGGCCGACGCGGCGCAGGAGGCCGGCCGCGCGCTGGTGGCGGGTCTGCGGGCCCTGGCCGCGACGCTGCCGGGCACGCGGGCCGGTCCGGCCGCCGCGGCCCTGGCGGCGCACTGGGAGGACGAGACGGCCCGCTGGG
This sequence comes from Actinomycetospora sp., assembly GCF_055612215.1. NCBI lineage: Bacteria > Bacillati > Actinomycetota > Actinomycetes > Pseudonocardiales > Pseudonocardiaceae > Actinomycetospora > Actinomycetospora sp. The sequence goes on from NZ_JBVPVA010000820.1 coordinate 2,509, forward strand.
TGGCCGGGGCCCGCGCGCTCGACGGGGCGCTCCGGGGCACCGCGGCCGGTGCCGACGCCGCCGACGCGGCCGTGGCCGGTCTCCTCGCCGGGAGCCCGCGGTGACCGGCCCGCTGGCGGAGGTGGCGCACTCGGTCGGTGCGGCGGTCGCGGCCTGGGAGCAGTCGGTGTTCGGGGCCTCGGGGCCCGGAGGAATCCCCTCCGACTGGTCCGGGCCCGCCGCGGAGGCGGCCCGGACGGCGGGGTCCCGGCTCCTGGAGCGCGGCGGCGGGCTCCTCGACCGGGCCCGACGGCTCACGGCGGTGCTGGCCGACCTGGCGCACACCGCGGGTACCGCCGACACCGACCGGCCGACGCTGGACCCGGTGCAGGACGCGCGTCTCACTGCGGCGCTCCTCGCGGCCGCCCGGCCGGGTCCGGCCGCCGCCGGCGCCCCCGTCGACGGGCCGGCCCCCGCCTCCGTCGCGCACTGGTGGGCCGGGCTGGACGCCGCGGAGCGGGGCCGGCTGACCGCGGAGCGCCCCGAGCTCGTCGGCGGGCTCGACGGCGTCCCGGCGGCCGACCGGGACCGGGCGAACCGGCGGCGGCTGGCGGCGGCCCGCGACGGGGCCCGGGGCGAGGAGGCGGCGCTCGACGCCGCCCGCGACCACGTCGCCGGGTTCGGGGACCTGCAGGACCTCGAGGACCGGCTCGCCGCGGTGCGCGCCCGGCTCGGCCGCCTCGCCGCCGTGGACGCCGCGAGCGCCGGGCCGGGGCACGAGCTGCTCGACCTCGACCCGGCGAGCGGCCGCGCGGCGGTGGCCGTCGGGGACGTCGACCACGCGGGTCACGTCGGGGTGTTCGTCCCCGGCTTCACCGCCCGCCCGGAGGACCTCCCCGGCCGGGTCGCCGAGCTCGACGCGCTGGCGGCCCGCGCGGGGCCGGGCACCGCCGTGGTCGCCTGGTACGACTACGCGGCCCCGCAGTGGTCGGGGGTCGCCGACCCGGCGCGATCGGTCCTCGGCACGCGCCCGGCGAGGGACGCCGCCGACCGGCTCGCGTCGTTCCTCACCGGCGTCGACGCGGCGCGGCCCGCCCCGGTGCACCTCACGGCGATCGGCCACTCCTACGGCACGCTCACCCTCGCCCGGGCCCTGCCGGCGGCGCCCGCCGTGGACGACGTCGTGCTGCTCGGGTCGCCCGGGGTCACCCCGTTCCCGGACCGGCCCGGCCACGTGTGGGTCGGCGAGGCCCGCGGTGACCCGATCGCCGACACGGGCTGGTTCGGCGGTGACCCGAGCGCCGCCCGCGGGGTGCACCGCCTCGCCACCACGGGCTCCCGGGGCCACACCGGCTACCTGCGCCCGGGCAGCGCCGGCGCGGCCGGGGTGGCGGCGGTGGTCGCCGGACGCCCGGACGACGTCGTCACCGACCCCGGCACCGGGGTCGGTGACCGGCTGCGCGGACTCCTCGGCGCGGGGCCGCTGCGCCCGGGGTCGTGAGGACCCCGGACGCACGCGCGGCCGGTCCCGGACGCACGGGGCGTCCAGGACCGGCCGCGCGAGGGGACCGGGAGTGTGGCGTCAGCTCTGGGCGCCGCCCGCCGGCTTGTTGCTGCCGGCCGTGCCGTTCGTGCTCGGGCTCGGCGAGACCGAGTCGGTGGGCGACGAGGGGGGAACGATTCCGCCCGGCTCCTCCGGGTCCGGCACCGCACCGGCCGCGGCGGCCGGCGTGCTCGGCGACGGGGTGGCCGCCGTCGTGGGGGCCGGCTTCGGCCGCGGTGCCGGCGGGGGCGGCGGCGGGAGCTCGGGCGCCTTGCGTGTCGCGACGATCGCGATACCGGCGCCGAGGACGGCCAGGACGATCCACAGGCCCCAGCGACGGCGCTTGGTCTCCTGCGGTTCGATGCGGGCCGCGAGGTCCTTGCGGACCCCGGTCAGCCCGCCCTCGAGCGAGCCGCGGACGGAGTCACCGAGGTCGCGCAGCTCGCCGACGCTGCTCGGCAGCGGCGAGGACTCGAGGGCCTTGCGGGCCTCCTTGGTGCTGGTCGGCACCGACGAGGACTCGAGGGCCTTGCGCGCGTCCTTCGCGTACTGCCCGCCGAGCTCGCGCAGCTCGTCGACGCTGCTCGGCAGCGGCGAGGCCTCGAGGAGCTTGCGGGCCTCCTTGGCGCTGGTCGGCACCGACGAGGACTCGAGCGCCTTGCGGGCGTCCTTCGCGTACGACTTCGCCTGCTGGCGGGCCTGCTTGCGGGCCTGCTTGGCCGCCTGGTTGGCGCGTTTGCGCCCCTCGGCACGCACCTCCTCGGCCCGCTTGCGGGCCTCGCCCTGCGCCTCCTGGGCGCGCTTACGGGCCTCCTTGCGGGCCTCGAGCACGCGCTGGCGGGCGTCCTCGGCGGCCTGGCGCACGTCCCTGCGGACCTCGGCGCGCTTCTTCGCGCCCTGCTTGCGGGCCTTCTCACGGTCCTTGCGTGCCTGGGCGGCAGCCTTCTCCGCGTGCTTGGCCGCCTTCTTGCGGGCGCGGCGGCCCTCCTTGCGCAGATCGTCCAGGTCCGACCTGGCACCGATCACGGTCTTGCTGCTCAACGGCGACACCTCACTCCTCGGTGGCGGCTCATCATGCCGCCATCCCCTTGCCCTGCAAGTGCCCGACCCGCCGGTGCGTCACACCCGCGGGGCCGTCGGTGGCACGATGACGCCCGTGACGAATCCCGAGAGCGGGCCGACCGCGACGCTGCACACCTCGAACGGCGACATCACCGTCAACCTCTTCCCCGACCAGGCGCCCAAGACCGTGGCGAACTTCGTCGGCCTGGCGACGGGCGAGGGCCAGTACAGCGAGCCGAACGCGAAGGGTTCCTCGAGCGGGCCGTTCTACGACGGCACCATCTTCCACCGGGTCATCGCCGGGTTCATGCTCCAGACCGGGGATCCCACCGGAACGGGTCGGGGTGGGCCGGGCTACAAGTTCGCCGACGAGTTCCACCCGGACCTGCGCTTCGACCGGCCCTACCTGCTCGCCATGGCCAACGCGGGGCCCGGGACCAACGGGTCGCAGTTCTTCATCACGGTCGCGCCGACCACGTGGCTCAACCGCAAGCACACCATCTTCGGCGAGGTGGCCGACCAGGCCTCGCGCGACGTCGTCGACGCCATCGCCGCCGCCCCGACGGGCCCGGGCGACCGCCCGGTGTCCGACATCGTGATCGAGAGCGTCGAGGTCTCCGGCCGGTAGCCGGGATCCGACCCCGCCGTCACCGGACGGCCCGGACAATGGGGGCATGAGCGTTCCCGCGGGCGGCCCGCCCGAGGCGGAGACCCACGTCTGCGTCCGTCATCCCGACCGGCCCACCGGGCTGCGCTGCACCCGCTGCGATCGCCCGGCCTGCCCGCAGTGCCTGCGCGAGGCGCCGGTCGGGATGCAGTGCGTCGACTGCGTCTCGGCGGGGGCGCGCAGCACGCCGCGGGCCCGGGTGCGGCCGAGCACACCGGTCGTCGTCCCCACCCTCATCGCGGTCAACGTCGCGGTCTTCGTGCTGACGGTCCTCGACGCGGGCAGCGTGGCCGACAACGCCTCGGGGTCGGTGTTCGCCGCCGCGGCGCTCGCGCCCGTCCAGGTCGCCGGTGGCGGCTGGTGGCGGCTCGTGACGTCGGGCTTCCTGCACATCGGGCTGCTGCACCTGGTGTTCAACATGATCGCGCTGTGGTTCATCGGCCGGGACGTCGAGCTCGTGCTCGGCCGGCTGCGCTTCTCGGTGCTCTACGGCGTCTCGCTGCTGGGCGGGTCGACCGCGGTCATGCTCTTCGGCGCCCCGGGCGGGGAGGTGGCGGGCGCCTCCGGCGCGATCTTCGGCCTCATGGGTGCGCTGCTCGTGCTGCTGCGCCGGATGCAGCTGCCGATGACCTCGGCGCTCGTCATCGTCGGCCTCAACGTCGTGCTCTCGCTGACCGTGCCGGGCATCTCGCTGCTGGGCCACCTCGGCGGGCTGGTGGTCGGCGTCGTCGTGGCCGCCGGGATGGTGCACGGCCCGGCGCGGTCACGGCCGGCCGCGGGCCTCGTCGTCGCCGGGGCCGTCGTCGCCGTCCTGCTCGTCGCGATCGTGCTGCGCGACCTGTCCTTCGGGTCGATCGTCTGCGACACGGCCACCGCCTGCCGCCGGGGCGCCTGAGCCCGACGTCGGCCCGGCCCGTGGTCGGCCCCGGCCGACGTCCGCCCGGTGGGCCTGCAGCGCCTCGGCGACGTCGGCGGGGTCCGTGCCCAGCTCCAGGCGGCCGAGGACGAGCAGGCGCTCGCCGCCGTCGTCGTCGCGCGCGTCGATCTCGAGGTAGGCCGCCGGCAGCCCGAGGCGGCGCATCCGCACGACCCGCACGGCGTCGACGCGGGCCCACGGCCACCGCCGGGTGGCCAGCGGGCCGCGCAGGACCAGCGCGTCGTCGTCGGCGGCGAGCCGCGGACGGGCCCGGAGCCCGACGAGCGCCGCGGCGCCGACGACCACCCCGGCCACCCCGAGCAGCAGTCGGCCCGCCGGGTCGAGGCTCCCGGTGCGTGCGCCCAGCACCACCCACGCCAGCAGGGCGACCGCCCCGAGCAGGCCGAGGACGACCGCGGGGACCGGGGCGGCCCACCGCCGGGGGACGACGGGGACGGCGTCGTCAGGGTTGTCCACAGACTCCGTCCACACTGGGGACGAATGACACCGATGTAGTTCGCGCCCCGGTCAGCG
>NZ_JBVPVA010000860.1:0-2181 GCF_055612215.1 Actinomycetospora sp.
CGGCCGGTGCTCCAGGTCCCAACGCCCGAGGGCGCCGGATCGTTCCCGCGACACCCGTCGGACACGTGGTCGTGACCCGGCTCACGCCCCTCGGCGTGCGTCATCGGTCGGTGACCCCTCGCCCATGTCGCTGCGTTCACACATGTGTTACCCGAGGTCCGGGTAGATCACACCGCCGGCGGCGCGCCCTCCCACGCCCCGCGGACCACGAGCACGTCACGCAGCCGGTCCGGGCGGTCGGTCATGAGGCCGTCGACGCCGAGGTCGAGCAGGCGGTGCATCTCCGAGGCCCGGTCGATCGTCCAGACGTGCACCTCGAGTCCCGCGTCGTGCGCCGCGCGCAGGCTGACCGCGTCGACCACGGGGAGCCGGCCGACGCGCACCGGCAACTGCGCGAGGTCCCCGCCGACCGGGATGTGGCGCCCGAGCGCCCCCGGCAGCACCGAGCGGGCGCGCAGCGACAGCGCCCCGCGTGCGGAGACGCCGGTGACGACCCGGTCCCCGTGGCGCTGCCGCACCGCCCGCAACCGGCCCTCGTCGGTGCTCGCCACGGCCACTCGCTCGGCGACGTCGTCGCGCTCGAGCAGCGCGAGCATCGGCCGCAGCGTGCCGGGCGACTTGAGGTCGACGTTGAACCGCATCCCCGGGAGCGCCTCGAGCGCCTCCTCCAGGCGGGGCAGCTTCTCCCGCCCGCGCACCCGCACCGGCGCGACGTCGGCCCAGTCCATCGCCCGCAGCACGCCGGGATGCCCGGCCACGCGCCGTAACGTCGCGTCGTGGTGGACGACGAGCACGCCGTCACGCGTGGCGTGCACGTCGGTCTCGACGTAGGCGTAGCCCTCGTCGCGAGCCCGGACGAACGCCGCGAGCGTGTTCTCGAGGCCGGCGAGCTCGCCCACGTGCCAGCCCCGGTGCGCGAAGGCCCGCGGTCGGGGGGCGGCCAGGTAGGGATGAGAGCGCGCGCCCGGGATCACGGCCCGCAGTCTGCCCGACGCCGACGTCCCACGGGTGACCGCGGAACGGCCGTCACGCGACCGGCGATCCCTCACCCGGGTGAGGCCACGGTCCGATCGTCGGGCCACGGCGACGACACGTCGTGGTCACGGCCCCGCCCCGGTGAACGAGTGTCACCCGCTGGCCACCTTGGGGGCATACGTACACATGGAGTAGTGTTCCGCACAATTGCCGGGGGAGTACGGACACGGGGGACGGATGGCGCGGTCGCGACACGGGCGGTCGGGGGGTCGGTCGACGGCCGCCACCGGGTTCCCGTCGTGGGCGCAGCGCCACCTCGACGAGGCGGGCGACACCGCGGTCATCCCCGTCGCCGCCCCGCCCGCCCGGCGTCAGCACCGGGCCGCGGCCGCCGCGCCGAGCGGGCTGCGCGGCTGGGGCGTCGCGATCGTCTCGGTCGCCGCCGCCGTCGGCGCCGTCCCGCTGGCGGTCTCGTCCGTGGCCAACGACCACTCCGACGACCCGCTGCCCAAGGTCGACACCTATACGGCCGGGCGCCCCGGGCCGCTGCAGGCCGAGCCCGGCGGCACCCGCGTCGGCCCCCCCGCGGCTCCGCAGCGTGACGAGGCCACGGCCGGCGTCCTCGACGAACCGCCCGCGGCCCCGGTGGCGAACGCGCCGGCCGCGCCGCGGCGCGCGGCCGTCCCGGTCCCGGCCGCCGTCGTCCGCTCGACCCCCGCCGCCGTGGCCCCGGTCAAGCCGGTCACCCCGACGACGACCGCCACGAAGGGCCGCTCGGCGACACCACCGCCCGCCACGACCACGAAGCCCCCGACGTCGCAGCCGCCCTCGGGGTCCACCGGCGGAGGCCGGTCCGGGGGCTCGTCCGACGAGGGCTCGGACGACGGCGGCGGCGGCGACGGCCTCGTCGGCACCGTGGGGAAGACCGTCGGCGGCCTCACGAACACCGTGGGCGGCGTCGCGCACGGCCTCCTCGGCGGCTGAGGGCGGCCCCAGCTCGACCCGCTCCCGGGGGCTCCGGGCCGCGTAGGCGGTTGATCATGACGAGGGCACCAGTCCGCTCCGGTGCCCTCGCCATGATCAACCGCCTAGGGCGTGTTTGGTGGATCATGAGAGCCATTTCGAGGGTGGCTTTGAGGGTGACCCCGCCGGCGTAGTTGATGGCGAGTTTGTCGGTGCGGGTGGCCAGCCCGCGCCATCCCTTGA
>NZ_JBVPVA010001092.1:0-1993 GCF_055612215.1 Actinomycetospora sp.
CGCGCCCGGTCGCCACCGCGACCCCCCGCCGCCCTGCCGCGGCGGCCAGCGGTGTCGGCCACGGGTGGAACACCGCGACGAGCACCACCGCCCCAGGGGGCAGCGCCCCCACCAGCCGGTCCGCCAGCGCGTCGTCCACCGCCCCGGCCGGCGTCGTGCTGACCAGCGCCGTCGCGCGCGCGAGGTCGTCGTCGACCAGCGCGGCGAACCGGACCGCCCGCGCGGCCAGGCCGTAGGAGCGCGCCACCGCGAGGGTGTCGGCCGCACGCGCGGGCTCCCGGACGACCACGCCCACCGACCCGACGCCGAGGTCGGACAGCGCCCCGACGGCGGCCGAGGCCGTCCCGCCGGCCCCGAGCAGCACCGCCTCCGGCGCGGGCGCGACCACCCCGGCGGCCCGCAGTGCCCCGGCGACCCCGTCGACGTCGGTGCAGTCGGCCGCCCACCCGTCCCCGGCCCGGACCAGGGTGTTCGCGACCCCGAGCCGCCGCGCCCGGGCCGACGCCGAGGTCGCGACGGCCAGCGCGGCCCGCTTCCCGGGCATCGTCACCGACAGCCCGACCCACGCCGCGTCGAGGCCCCCGACGAGCCCGGGGAGCGCGACGTCGTCGCACTCGACCCGCTCGTAGGTCCAGCCGGTCAGCCCGAGCGCGTCGTACGCGGCCCCGTGCAGCACCGGGGAGAGCGAGTGCGCGACGGGCGACCCGAGCACGGCGGCCCGGCGGGCCCCCACTCAGTACACCCCGCGCGCCTGGGCCAGCCGGCGGTTCGCGTCGTGGTCGGCGGGCGTCACCGCGAAGCACGACGCGCCGTCGGGCTCGCACTTGACGAAGTAGATCCAGCCCCCGGGGTCCGGCGAGAGCGCGGCCGCCAGCGCGGGCGTCGAGACCGCGCCGATCGGCGTCGGCGGGAGCCCGAAGTTCACGTAGGTGTTGTACGGCCCGGGCGCGTCCCGGTCGGCGGGCGTGGTGAGCAGCGTCTGCCGGTCGAGCGGATAGTTGATCGTCGAGTCCAGCTGGAGCCGCATCGGGATCGGCAGCCGGTTGTAGACGACCCGGGCGATCTTGCCGAAGTCCTGCTCGACGCCCTCCCGCTCGGCGAGGGACCCGACGACGAGCGCCTGGTACGGGCTCACGCCGTCCGAGGAGGCCTTCGAGACGATCCCGGCGGCCTCCAGCCGGTTCGCCGAGGTGCGCACGACCGTCGTCAGGACGTCGGCCGCGTCGGCCCCCGGGGTCACGTCGTAGGTGCCCGGCGCGATCAGGCCCTCGAGGCGCCGCTCGGGGATCGCGCGCCGGACGGCGTCGAGGGCCCAGTCGGGCACCCCGAGCGTGGCCGGGTCGGTGGTGGCCATCGTCCGGCGCAGGTCCTCCACCGAGGTGCAGCGCCGGGCGCCGGAGTCGTCGACGACGCACGTGGCCTGCGAGAGGAGCGTCAGGACGCCGGGCACGCGGGCGGAGCCGGCGCCCGCGGTGTCGTCGAGCTGGGTGCCGCCGCGGACCTCGAGGCGCCCGAGGCGCGCGGCCGGGTCGAGCATCCGGTCGACGGCGGCCGCCGCCGGCATCCCACGCGCCATGTCGTAGAAGCCGGGCTGGATGCCGCGGCCCCGCGGGTCGTCCTCGGCCGCGTCGCCGAAGCCGCGCGCGGACGCCACGACCCCCTCACCGACCAGGGTCTCGCCGATGTCGCGGGTCGAGTCCCCGTCGGCGACCTGCACGACGACGTGCCCGCTGCCGGGGCCGTCGAAGTCCGGCGGGAAGAACACGCCCCACAGGTCCCGGGCGAAGAACACCCCGCCGACGAGGGCGAGCACGAGCACCCCCGCGAGGACGGGGAACACCAGGCGCCGACGACGGCGGGTGTCCACGTCGGTGGGCGCCGGCTCGCCAGCGGACACCGGGACGAGGCCGCCGAGGGCGCCGTCGTCGTCGTCGGGCTCCGGCCGCGGGGCGGCGAGCGCGGTGGTGCGCGCCTCGGAGGCCTCGTCCCGGTG
>NZ_JBVPVA010001123.1:0-2590 GCF_055612215.1 Actinomycetospora sp.
GCGAGGGCGAGCAGCGACTCCGCGCGGTCGCGGCGCGTCTCGCCGATCCCGACGAGGATGCCCGTGGTGAACGGCACACGGGCCCGCCCGGCGTCGGCGATCGCGGCCAGCCGCACGGCCGGGTCCTTGTCCGGCGACCCGAAGTGCGCCCCGCCCGGTTCGACGAGCAGGGTGGACGTCGACTCGAGCATCATCCCCATCGAGGGGGCGACCGGGCGCAGGACGGCCAGCTCCGCCGGCGTCATCACCCCGGGGTTGAGGTGGGGCAGCAGGCCGGTCTCGTCGAGCACCGCCTGCGCGGCGGCCCGGACGTAGTCGATGGTCGAGGTGTAGCCGCGCGCGGTCAGCCACTCCCCGGCGGCCCGCCACCGCGCCTCGGGCCGGTCGCCCAGGGTGAACAGCACCTCGGTGCAGCCCTGCGCCGCGCCCTGGCGGGCGATGTCGAGGACCTCGTCGAGCTCCAGGTACGCCGCGGGCACGCGGCCGGGCACGGTCGCGAACGTGCAGTAGTGGCAGCGGTCGCGGCACAACCGGGTCAGGGGCACGAAGACCTTGGGGCTGTACGTGACGGTCCCGACGCGGCCCTGCGCGGCCAGGTGCGCGTCGCGGCGGGCACCGGCCCGCGCCAGGAGCTCCTCGAGCTGCGGGCCGCGGGCGGAGAGCAGCGCGACGACGTCCTCGACGCCGGCGCCGGCGAGGTCGTCGGCCCCGCGGTCCACGCCGACCAGGTGATCAGGCACGGCCCGAACGTACGCCCGGATCGCCGGGGGCGGCCACGTCCGGATCCCCGTCGGCCGTGGCCGCCGCCACCGTGGCGGGCAGCCGCACCGTCGCCGTCGTCCCCATGCCCGGGGCGCTCTCGACCGCCACCGTGCCCGCCATCGCCTCGACCAGCCCACGGACCAGCGCCAGCCCGAGCCCCGTCCCGCCACCCGCGTCCTCGGCCGCCCCGCCGTCGAGCTGCGCGAACGGCTCGAACAACCGGTGCACCAGTGCCGGCGGGATGCCCGGCCCGCCGTCGCGGACCGCCAGCACGACCTCGCCGTCGGCGGTGTGCGCGCCGACCCGCACCCAGCCGTCGACGTGGTTGTGCCGCACCCCGTTCGTGACGAGGTTGATCAGCACCTGGCGCACGCGGCGGGGGTCGGCGCACGCGGTCGGTCCACCCGCGTCCGGCAGGTCCGTGCCCAGCCGGACCCCGCGCCGCGCGGCCAGTGGTTCGAGCAGATCGAGGACCTCGTGGGCCAGCGCGGCGAGGTCCACCGTCCCGGGCACCAGGGGCAGCGCCCGCGCCTCGAGCCGGGCGAGGTCGAGCACGTCGCCGACGAGGTCGAGCACGTGGTGCGCGGCGGCGTCGATGTGACCGAGCGCGGCCTCGCGGCGGGCGGGCGGCAGGTCGAGCGTGCCGAGCAGCTCCGCGAACCCCACGATCGCCTGCAGCGGCGTGCGCAGCTCGTGGCTCAGCGTGGAGAGCAGCAGCGACTTGGCGCGGCTCGCCTCCTCGGCGACGCGGGCGGCCAGCTCGGCCTCCCGCCGGGCGGCGCGCGCGGCGTAGAGCCGGTCGTGCTCCAGGGCGACCGCGGCGAGGTCGGTGAACCGCGCGACGAGCCGGCGTTCGCGGTCGTCGGGACGGTGCGGACGCGCGTGGTAGACCGCGAACGTGCCGAGCACACCGTCGTGGCCGTGGATCGGGCTCGACCAGCACGAGCCGAGCCCGTGCGGCAGCGCCAGCGCGCGGAACCGGTCCCACCGGGCGTCGCGGGCGATGTCCTCGGCGACGACCGCCCGGTCCAGGTAGGCCGCCGCGCCGCACGACCCGGCGTCCTGCCCGATCGCCAACCCGTCGATCGCGGCGGAGTACGCGGCGGGCAGCGACGGCGCGGCGCCGTGGTGCAGCGTCCCGCCGGCGGCGTCGAGGACCAGCACCGAGCAGCGGCTGCCGGGGATCAGCTCCTCGAGGGCGAGCGTGACGGCCTCGAGCACCTCGCCGCGCCCGGCGCCGCCCGCCAGCAGCTCGAGCACCCGGTGCTGGCGGTCGAGCAGGTCCGCGGCGTCGGCGGAGTCGAGGGTGTCGTGCGCGGTCACGGGTCGAGTTGGTAGCCGACGCCGCGCATCGTGCGGATGCGCGGGCGGGCCGCCGGGTCGAGGGCGAGCTTCGCGCGCAGCCGGTGGACGTGCTCGGTCACGGTCGCCTCGCCCTGCCAGCCCTCGCTGCGCCACACCTGCGCGAGCAGCTGCGCCCGGCTGAAGACCTGGCGCGGGTGGGCGACGAAGAAGGCCAGCAGGTCGAACTCCCGCGCGGTGAGCTCGACGGGGGCGCCGTCGACGGTGATCTCGCGGGCGGCCGGGTCGAGCGCCAGCCGCCCGCACGTCACCGGGGGCGACGCCGCCGCCGCGGGCCGCGCCCGGCGCAGCACCGAGCGGACCCGCGCCGCCAGCTCGCCCGGGGAGAACGGCTTGACCAGGTAGTCGTCGGCGCCGAGGTCGAGCCCGACGATGCGGTCGGTCTCCCCGCTGCGCCCCGAGAGCACGATCACGGGGAGGGCCTCGGTGACCGGCGCGCCGCGGACCCGGCGCAGCACGTCGAGAC
>NZ_JBVPVA010001174.1:0-1519 GCF_055612215.1 Actinomycetospora sp.
AGGAGCGGGCGGGCGAGGCTCACGACCACCGGAACGCTCCCTCCCGCCACGCGTAGAGCACCCCGACGAGCAGGACCCCGAGGAACGCGAACATCTCCACCGCCGCGCCCGGGCCGCTGCGCGCGAGCACGAGCGTCCACGGGTACATGACGATCATCTCCATGTCGAAGGCCAGGAAGACCAGCGCGATCGTGGACCACCGGACGTGGAACCGCGAGACCGCGTGCTCCACCGGGGGGAGGCCCCCCGCGTGCGGAGCCGCGCGCAGCGGCCGCCCGACCACGCGCACCAGCCACGACAGCGCCACGACCAGCCCGACCCCGACCAGCGCCGCCCCCGCGACGACCGCGAGGCCGAGCACCGCGCTCACGCCGCGGTCCGCGGGGCGAACCGGCGCAGCCGCAGGCTGTTGGCCACCACGAAGACGCTGGAGAACGCCATCGCCGCGCCCGCGATCATGGGGTTGAGCAGGCCGAACGCCGCCAGCGGGAGGACGGCGACGTTGTAGGCGAACGCCCAGAACAGGTTGCCGCGGATCGTCGCCAGGGTGCGGCGGGCCAGGCGCAGCGCGTCCGGGACGGCGCCGAGGTCGTCGCGGACCAGCGTCACGTCGCCCGCCTCGATCGCGGCGTCGGTGCCGGCGCCCATGGCGAGTCCGAGGTCGGCCTGGGCGAGCGCGGCCGCGTCGTTCACGCCGTCGCCGACCATCGCGACCACGTGCCCCCCCGCCTGCAGCGCGGCGATCGCGTCGGCCTTCTCCTCCGGCAGCACGCCCGCCCGGACCTCGTGGATCCCGGCCCGCGCCGCCATCGCCCGGGCCGCGGTCTCGTGGTCGCCGGTGAGCAGCACCGGGCGGACCCCGAGCGCCCGCAGCGCGGCGACCGCACCCGGCGCCGAGTCGCGCAGCGTGTCGCTCACCGCGAGGACCTCGCGCGCCGCGCCGTCCCACCCGACGACGACGGCGGTCGCCCCCTCCGCCCGTGCCGCGTCGACCCGCGCGGCGAGGGCCGCCGACAGCGGCATCCCGTGCGCGGTGAGCAGGCGGGGCCGACCGACGACGACGTCGAGGGTGCGGTCGGCATCGCGGACCGTGCCGATGACGCCGAGCCCGTCGACGGTCCGCGCGTCGGTCACCGGCGGGAGGGGGCCACCTCCACGGGTCGAGCTGCGCTGCGCTGCGTCTCCCGCGAGGCGGGCCGCGTCGGCGATCGCCCGCGCGATCGGGTGGGAGGACCCGTCCTCGACCGCACCCGCGAGGCGCAGCGCCACGGGGTCGGCCCACCCGGGGTCGGTCAGGCGCATGTGCCCCGTCGTCAGCGTCCCGGTCTTGTCGAGGACCACGGTGTCCACCCGGCGCGTGGACTCCAGCACCTCGGGCCCGCGCAGCAGGATCCCCAGCTGCGCGCCGCGCCCGGTGCCCACCATCAGCGCGGTCGGCGTCGCGAGCCCCAGCGCGCACGGACAGGCGATGACCAGGACCGCGACGGCCGCGGTGAACGCGGCGGTCAGGCCGCCGCCG
>NZ_JBVPVA010001186.1:0-12001 GCF_055612215.1 Actinomycetospora sp.
CCTCGGGGCTCCGGGCGTGGGCCTCTCCCGCGCTGCGCCGCCGGGCACGCCTGCTCGTGGGGGTGGCCGCGCTGATTGCCGCGGCGGCCCTCGGCGCGGGCGCGGTCCTGGTGATCGACGGCATGACGCCCCAGCCACCCGCGCCGGCACCCTCGGTCACGTCGTGGGGTGCGGTGGTGCAGGGAGCGGGAGATGACGGCGCGACGCTGCGCTCGGCGCCCGCCGTCATCGGGGGGACCTCCCGCGGCAAGGTCGCCGAGGGGTCCAGCATCCGGGTCGAGTGCGGCGTCCGGGCCGCGCCGGTGTTCGACGCTGCGACGCCGGTGGGCCACACCAGCTCGGTGTGGCTGCGCACGCCCGAGCACCTGTACGCGTCGTCCCTGTACCTCTACATCGCCGGGAAGAACACGATCGTCAACTGCGAGCCGGGTCTCCCCGACCTGTCCCTGATCCCCGAGATCGCCCAGCCGGCACCGCGCTGACGGCACCCTCCTGCCGGAGCGTGCTCGCCCCACGCACGCGTGAGCGTGCGTGGGCAGGCGGCCGCCGAGGTCACCTCCCGGTAACGCTGACCGCGAGCGGCCCGATCGTCCACCGGTAGCAGCGGTGACGGCGGTCGGGGGACGCGATGGGAACGTCCGGAGCAGTGCTCGAGGCCCGCGGGCGGCACCGCGCGCCGGAGCCGGCCGCCCTGGACGCCCCGACGGTGCGCCTGCCGCGGGTCGCGCCGGTGACCGCACCCTCCGCCGTGGGGACCGCGCACCGCTGGTGGCCCGCCTGGGTCGGCGGCGCGGTCCTGGTCGCGGCCGCCGGGTCGGTCGTCGCGATGACCGCCACCGCGGCCCCGGCGGCGCTCGTCTCGTCCGACCCGCCGGTCTCCTCCTCGACGGTGCCCACCCCGGGAGGCCTCGCCCTGCCGGCGCCGACGGCCTCCCCCGCCGGCGACGTGTCCACCCTCGCCCCGGCGGCCACGGGGACCCCGGTGCCGCGCGACCTCGTCGGGAAGGGCGCCGAGGCCGTCTCCGACGAGCTGCGCCACGCCGGCTTCGACGACGTGCTCTTCCTCAACCGCGACGACGGCGACGTGATCGTCCCGCACGACATCTTCCACGTGGTCGCCGTTCCCGCCGCCGGGACCCGCGTCGACCCGGGCGCCCAGCTGGTGGTCTACACCGTCGAGAACCCACCGGCGCCCGCCCCGCCGCGGTCGTCGTCGCGCGCGGTCACGGTGCCCCAGGACCCCCGGATCTGCGCCACCTACTGGGTCACCAGCCTCGACGAGAGCCACGGCGAGACCCTCTGCGACTACGAGGACGAGGTCCGCGCCGCCCACGCGCGCGGGACGTTCCCGGGGTCGACGAGCACCGCGGGAGGCTGAGCGTCTTCCACCGGGCCGTCGCGATGGATCGGACGACCGGCCATGCGCCCACCGCCCGACACCGCGATCAGGTGGAGAGCCGGACCCGGGCGAGGAGCGCGCGGTGGTCGCTCCCGGGGAGGTCGAGGATCCGCAGTGCGGTGGGCTGCGGGCCCGCCCCGGCGAACACGTGGTCGATCTGGGCGCCGAACCAGGCCGGCCACTCGGTGTCCCAGGTGGGGGTGAGCCCCTGCCCGGTGACGACGCCGGCGTCCTGGCAACCGCGCGTGCCTTCACGGAGCTCGCGGTGGTCGAGGGTGGCGTTGAAGTCCCCCACGACCATCGCCGGACCGCTGCCGGCACCGCACCACGTCCCGAGCTGCGCCAGCTCTCCCGGCCAGCTCTGGATCTTCCCGGGCCAGGGCGCGGTGATGTGCACCGCGACGAGGCGCACCCTCCCGAGCCCACCGCCGGTCAGCTCGAGCCACGGGTCGGACGGGCCCTGCGAGAGCACCCGTGAGCCGACGGGGCCCAGCCCGGGGGCGGTCAGGACGGTGATCCCGTCGACGTCGCCGGCCCCGGGCAGGACCGCGACGGAGGACCGGTACGCGAGGTCGGGGATCGTCGCACCGAGGAGGCCACGGAAGCGGTCGGCCGACTCGGGCAGGACCACGACGTCCGGCCGCTCACGACGGATCGCGGCCGCGAGCGCCGGGACGTCCGCGCGTCCCCGGTCCACGTTGAACGACAGCACCGTCAGCTCCCGGCCACCGGGCGCGGGCGCCGCACGAGCCACGGCCCGGGGCACCACCAGGGCGCCCGCCACCACACAGACCAGGAGCGCGGCGACGCCCGCGACGCGGAGCGGCCGCCACACGATCATGGCCACCGCCACGAGAGCCGCCGCGACGGCGAGTTGCCACCGGAAGGCGACGAGGGCCACGAAGGGCAGCCACCGGTCGAGCCCGAGCTCGTCGGGCAGGAGCACGAGCGCGGTGATGGAGACGACGACGAGGACGACGACCGTGTCGACGAGCCGCCGCGCAACCGGGCGCGCAGGAGCGGGAGCCGTCCCGACCGTGAGCGGGTGCGTACGCGTCACCTCCCGGCTCGTGCGAGCGTCGGCGCCAGGGCGATCGCGACCAGCGTCTGCACGGCGAGGTGGATCGTGGCCACGGCGAGGATCCCATAGGTCGGGAGGAACACCCAGGACAGCCCGAGGACCGAACCGGTGAGCAGGAACTGCACCGCGAGGATCCGGCCCAGCTTCTGGCGGACCCGATTGAGGCTCATCCACACGATGACGACGATGCGGGGCAGCACCGCCAGCACGACCACGCGGAGCATCGTGGTCGAGTGCGCGACGTAGGCGTCCCCGTAGAGGGCCAGGACCAGCGGCGCGGCGGCGCACACGACCAGCACGAGCGGCAGGGCGATCACGGTGATGCGCCGCAGGAGGCTCGTGGTGAGCTCGGCGAGTCTCTCCTTCTGCCGCGCGCCCTCCACCGTGAGGGAGCTGGCGACGTTGACGAGCGCGACGTCGAGCACCGCCGCGACGCTCCACGCGACGAAGAAGTAGGCGTTCGCCTCGTCGCCCGCGCGGACGACGACCATGATCGGGAGCACGTAGTTCGCGGCCGTGGCGCCGATCAGGGCCAGGTTGTCGAGCGTCATGAACGCGGCGACGTCCGCGCGGGAGACCGACTCGGCCCCGTGCGCCGACTCCCGCCCGTGCCGGGGCAGCAGACGACCGAACAGCAGCGCGTTCATCAGCACCAGCACCGGGACCATCGCCAGCAGCCAGGACCAGAACACCCCGGACCCGGGGAAGGCGGCCGCGAACGCGACGAGCAGGACGAGCTTGAGCACGCCGAAGAGGCCGTTCTCGGCGGGGACCCACGCCGTGGCGCGGGCGCCGATCGCCACGCTGTCCTGCAGGGCGAACACCGTCCACACGAGCAGTGCGCCCACCAGCAGGGCCACTCCGGCCGGTCCGTACCGCAGCAGCCCACGGACGATCTCCATGTGACGCAGGAAGGGCAGCGCGACGAGCGCGACGACGACGCTCGCCGCGGCGACGGCCAGGTACGCGCGGAGGGCGTAGAGCCGGCTCCGCGACCCCGCCGTGGGGAGGAACCGGATGAGCGTGTTGTACAGGTTCAGTTCGGCCAGGTTCGCCATCAGCACCATGGCCGAGATCAGGGCGGCGGAGGCGCCCACCACCGCCGGGCTGTAGAGGCGGGCGGCGACGATCCAGTAGAGGAACCCGAGCACCGCCGTGACGCCCGTGTTGACCGCCAGGGCCATGGCGCTGCGCTGCATCGGGTCCCGCGGCACCAGACGCATCCGCACCCCGGCGAGCGTCCCCGTCACGTCGGTCCCCCCGCCGGTCGCGCGACCGGGCGCGCCTGCCTCGTCACGGCAACGTCGGGGACAGGACCAGGCGGCCGTCCCGCCAGGTGTAGGTGACCCGGTCACCCGAGGCCCAGGACTGCTCGACCTCCGCCAACCGGGGCACGAGCGGCTCCGGTCGACCGCCGTCCGCCGAGCTGGTCGAGTCCCACAGCGCCACGGAGTGGGACCTCGGGCCCGCCTCGGGCTGCCAGAGGAAGACCGCGTCGGCGCCCGCGTCCCCGACCTGCAGGATGGCGTCGAGGGCCACGTCCGCGGCGTACGCCGAGGCGGCGTCGTCGCCGGGCGCCACGTCCGCGTGCAGTTCCATCCACCAGACCGGCAGCGGTGGCTGCCCGGGGCGGTTCGCGTGCGCGACGAGCCACCGCGTGACCGCGGCGAACTTCGCGTTCGAGGCTTCGGGCGTGGTGATCAGGCCCTTGTCCCGGGTGCCGTTGGACCCGTCGACGGCGAGGAAGTCGGCGCCGACGGCATGGGCGAGCCAGTACTGGACGGCGTCGAGGGCACGCTGGTCCACGGTGCCCCACGGGCCCGAGATCGAGGACGCCTCGGGCGCGTCCTTCCAGCTGTCCATCGGCACGTAGGGGCCGCCCACCATGATCGTGGGGTCGTAGGCCTTCAGGGCGCGGTAGACCTGGTTGTAGAGGTCGGTGTAACCCTCGATGTCCCACCGGTCGTGCTCGGAGTCGTAGAAACCCTTGAGCTCGTTCCACACGACGAAGTGCTTGACCTGCGGGTACCGCTTCGCGACGTCGACCGCGAGCTCGGCGAAATCGGCGAAGTGCGCGCGGTCGGGCGCGACCTCGATCCGGCTCCAGTCCGTCTCCCCCGGATCACCCCCCTTCATCCAGTCCGGCGCTCCGCACAGCGTGATGACCGGTGTCACGCCGACGTCGTCCATGAACGCGACGCGGGCATCGAGCGACGCCCAGTCCCGCTCGCCCCGCGCGGGCGAGGGGTTCAGGACCCCCCAGCCCATGATGTGCTGATTGGTCATGTCGGTCTCGCGCCGCAGGATGTCCTTGGCGCGGTCGGTGGCGGGCTCGGGGTTCCACGCGTCGGCGCTGTCCTGGGTCAGCGCGGCGCCGACCATGAGGGCCTGGGGCGGTCGGGGTGGCGACTCGTGCAGCACCACGCCACCCAGGAGGAGCGCCACGGCCGCCGTGAGCGCCGCCGCCGTCCACCACTGCCAGCGCATCAGGTCCCTCCCCTCGTCCCGCGGTGTCGTCTCAGAGGGCAGAGCCGTCCTCGGTCGACCAGGCGCGGGCCGACACCAGGCTGAGGTCGTCGAACCACTGCCAGGACGAGTCGGGGGTCCGCCAGTCCCCGTAGCAGGCGCGCAGCAGCAGTTCGTGGTCGCGGGGCTTCAGCCACGATCGCCCGAGGAAGTCGAACGGCTCGAGCGCCTCCACCGGCAGGTGTCCCACGACCTCGACCGGCCCGGTGCGTCCCAGCCCGTAGACGTGGAACGCGCAGGTCCGTGGGTCGACGGGGTCCATCCGGAAGAACTCGAACTTGAACCCGTGGCGGACCACGACGCGCTCGGTGCAGACGCCGGCCCGGCTGTGGAAGCGGAAACCACGGGAGAACCCGGCCGCGAGCAGTTGCGCCTCGGCCTGGTCGAACAGCGCGGCGTCCTGCGCGGCGAACCCGAAGTCGGCGTCGCCGGTGTCGCGCGGGAGCAGCCGACCCTCGCGGGCCCAGCCCAGGAGCATCCCGCCCCAGACCCAGTAGCGCCCGGCGAGGGGACTGTCGGCGAGGACGTCGTTCAGCAGCCGCAGGTCGCGCTCGAACACCGCGCCCCGCCGACGCCGGTACTGCTCGCTGAGCACCGGGACCACGTCCGGGGCGCGGTCCATCACGCGGGTCAGGGCGATCAGGGGCGAGACGGTGCGGTTCTCCGGGACGGCCCACAGCTTCCGGTAGATCGAGAGCTTCCCGCGCAGTGTCGCCCACCGGGTGGCGGGCGGTGCCAGCTCGGCGCGCACGAACGCATGGGGGTCCGCACGGGGACGCGGGGTGTCGAGGGTCATCGCACGAGTCCTTCGAGGGTGGGCCGGACGTGGTCGCGGCGACGGGGTGCGAGCTGGAGGACGGCGTCCCGGAGACGGTCGTGGTCCGACGGGGTGCGGACGGCCACGCGCCAGTAGCCCTCGCCGGTCCCGAACTTGTGGGACACGTCCTTGACGTGGATGAGCTGCTTCTCGACCAATCGCGCCGTCAGCTCGCCCGTGGCCGCCGCCGGGAGCGACAGGCGCGCGAGCACGAAGTTCGCGCCGCTCGGGAACACCCGGTCGACGACCGGCAGTCGCGCGAGCGTCGCCGTGAGGTCCTCCCGGTCGCTCACCGTCCGTCGGAGGGACTGGTGGAGCGCGGGGCGGTGCTTGAGCATGATGTCCAGGAAGTTCTCCGCCACCGAGTTGACGGCCCAGATGGGGGTCTCCTCGGCGATCAGGGCGGAGAGTCGCGGGTTCCGGGTCATGAGCGCGCCCAGCCGCAGGCCCGGCACGCCCAGGCTCTTGCTCAGGCTCTTGATCACGAGCACGTTCTCGAGGGGCGTCGAGGCGAGGATCTCCGAGAGCGGTTGCTGCCCGGAGAACTCGATGAAGGACTCGTCCACGATCACCGTCGTGTCCGGACGCGATCGCGCGAAGTCGGCGATGAGGTGGCTGTCGAGGGTCGTGCCGGTCGGGTTGTTCGGGTTGACGAACACGACGACGTCGGCGTCGGTCGCCGTCCGCTCGACGTCCTCCCAGTCCACGCCCGGACCGTCGACGTACGTGGCGGCGTCCGGGAAGATCCGCGGGTACTCGCCGAACGTGGGTTCCGGGATGAGCACGCGTCGGCCGGCGAACCAGGACCGCAGCCACGGGTAGCACTGGGAGGCGCCGCCGAGCAGGTGGGTGTACTCGTCCGGCCACCGCAACGCCCAGGACAGTTTCGTGTTCAGGACGGTCTGCGTCGAACCGTAGTTCTGCAGGAGCTCGGGGAGGTGGAACCGCAGTTCGGAGAGCATCGCCGGGGTCGGGAAGTGCATGTTGCGGATGAACGCGAAGTCGAGGACGCCCAGGTCCCAGGATCCGCCCCACGTCGACTCCAGGATCCCGTGGCGCGCCGCCGGGCTGAACTTGAACTCGGCCACCCGCAGGTCGGTCGGGTCGTCGACCTCGCTCCAGAGCTCCGCGTCGATGACCTCGGCGTGGATCTCGGCCTGCTGCATGTAGACGAGCATCCCGAGGACCATCTCGTAGTAGCAGTTGTCGTCGATGAGGCGCGCGTAGGTGGTCAGCAGCCGGAGCAACGTGGTGGCGCAGAAGTCCCGGGAGAACTTGTAGATGTTGAGCGTCTTGAACTTGTCGCTGAAGTCGAAGCTGGCCGACTGCTGGCTCGGTGGGATGACCTGCGAGACGACGTCGTCCTCGGTCAGCGCCACGACGGTGCCGTCCATCCCCGGGTGGTACCGGTCGACCAGGGCGACGTTCTCGTGCGAGCTCTTCATGAGGCGGTCGAGCACCGCCGGCTCGTAGATCAGGTCGGACTCGATGAGGAGGAGGTCGGAGTCGAACGTGATCTGCTCGAACGCGAGGGCCATCGAGAAGATGTTGTTCGTCTTGTCGTAGCGCTCGTTGTGGATGAACGTGAACTCGAAGTCCGGATGGGTCACGCTGACGTGCTCGGAGAGCTCCTCGGAGCGGTACCCCGTCACGATGAACACCTCGTGGATCCCGTGCAGGCGCAGGCCGTGCAGGATGCGGTCGATGATCGTGCGACCGCCGATCGTGAGGAGCGTCTTGTGACGGTGGTCCGTCAGCGGGCGCATCCGCCGGCCGTAGCCGGCCGCGAGAATGAGAGCTTTCACCGGTGCACTTCCTCGGATCGGACGGACAGGGCGGCCGTGGTGGGATCGACGTCTCTGGTCATGAGAATCCGTAGAGGTGGAGGGCGAGGATCCCCAGCGCCACGGCACCGGCGCAGACCCGCAGGACCGAGCCCGGAGAGCGCGAGCGGGCCGGGGTGACGGGCCGGGACTCGCGCACGAACTCGGCGACCACCAGGAGGCCGACGACGAGCAGGACGCTCACCCAGCCGACGGGTCCGGAGAGCACGGCGTTCACGACCGGTCCCCGTCGCCGCGGCGGAGCCGGAGGCCTCGGGCGGCCTGGGCGCACCCCGTGACGAGGACGAGGACCAGCACCGTCCCAGCAGGTGACCACAGACCCAGGTAGAGCTGCGCGGTGGCGATCGCGGTCGCCAGTGACGTGCTCGCCGCGACGGCGAGCCCGACTCCCAACCAGCCCCGGGCCAGATCGCAGGCGTCGAGCAGCGCCCACCCCGGGACGACCATGACCAGGAGGAGCACCAGGACGGCGCGTACCGGGGACGCCGAGTCGCCGACGACGAGAGCGGCCACGAGCAGCGCGACCACGGAGGGGAGGTAGGGCGCCACAACCGGGATCGACCGGAGCGGACCCGACGGGCTCCAGGCGGCGCTGCGTCCGCTCGACGTCGTCATGAGGGAACCCGACCCGTCAGCTCGAAGAGGGCGACGTCGTCGTTGACGTACACCGTGCGGAACGCCGGCGAGGTCCGCAGCACCGTCAGGAGCCGGTCCTGGGAACCCGGGGGGAAGGGCCCCAGCAGGTCCAGCTCGGCGCCCTGGCTCCGGCTCACGATCAGGAGCGACCGCTGGCCGGGTCGGGCCGCCATGCGGGCGGCGACCTGTGCGGCGAGGACCCGCCGGTCGGGGGCGTCGAGGTCGACGGTGCCCTGCGTCCCGACGTCGGGCGCCGACTCGACCGCGTTGCCGTCGTTCAGCAGCCGGTACTCGTCGTCGGCGTAGTGGGTCGAGCGCCACGGGAGGCCGCCGGTCACCGAGGTGAGCACCGAGCCCGCCGGGGCCAGTCGGTACATCTGCTGCACGCCGGCGACCTCGCTCGGCGTGTAGAGGTCCATGCGCTCGTTGCCGTAGGCGGTGAAGGGGAACACGACGACCAGCAGGACCCCGACCAGCAGGACGGGCAGCAACGTCCCCAGGCGGATCGACGGTGCCGCCCCGACCAGCCCGGCCGCGGCGAGCAGCGCCATGAAGGGCAGCGCGAACAGGGTCACCCGCATGAGGGCCTCGCCGCCGTAGGACTGTGCCGCGATCACCGGGTAGGGGCACAGCGCGAGCGCGGCGAGGCCCTTGGCGAGCTGCGGTCGCCGGCCCCGCACCAGGCGGTAGGCACCCAGTGCGGCCAGCGCCCAGAGGAAGGCGGTCTCGAGGAGCCGGAGGCGGGCGATCAGCGCGTGCCCGGGAGAACCGGTCAGTCGCCGCTCGACGGTCTGCTGGAAGATCGAGGCGAACGCCCCGAACTGGTTGAACGTGTCCGGGTGGCCGGCCGAGTAGGCCGCGGCCGCGTACCCGGTCCAGGCCAGCGTGGCGAGCACCAGGACGACCGGGAGCGCGCGGAGGCGCGACCACCCGAGCAGGGCGGCGGCGCCCGTGGCGAGGGCGAGGACGAACGGGGTCAGCTGGTGGCCGGCGATGGTGACGGCGCACAGCAGCAGGACGAGCGCGAGCAGGAGGGTGCGCTGGTACCTCGTCGTGGCCCGGCCGGGCAGCGCCGGGGCCGCGGACGACCACAGCCATCCTCGCCACCTCGACGACCGCTCCGCCGGCCCTGCGGCACGGGCCGCCCGGGCCTCCGCGAAGGCGGGGACGTCGAGACCGAACCACTCGAGGACCACCGCGATGACGGTGAGGTAGACGAACAGGTACCAGCCCTGGGGGGAGAAGTAGTCCTGCCCGATCCAGTTGGCCACCGTGAACAGCCAGGCGGCGAGCCAGACGATCCTCCGGTCCCGGAACAGGCGGTTGCCGATCGCGACGAGCGGGAGGAGATAGAGCAGGTTGTGGACGACCGGGGCCCACGCCAGCACCGGGGTCGGGTCGCTGACGCCCGTGGCCTGCCAGACGAACGCGGTGACCGCGAAGAAGGCCGGCCAGTTCTGGTAGGCGTCCAGGTTGGGGTCGACCGCGCCCCGCGCGCGGAGGTAGTCGGCGATGCCGACGTGGCGCCACGCCACGCTGAAGCGCATCTCGTGCTCGCCCACCACCCCCAGCCCGTGCAGCACCAGGACCGTGGCCACCAACGACAGCACGAGGGCACCGGTCCGCCCGCCGTGGAGCGCCACCAGGAACGACGCCACCACCAGGGCGACGCCGATCCACGCCGCGGCCGGGAGCACCGACACCAGACCGAGGTCGCTCACGTCCCGCAGCGGGAGGTTCGCGACCGACACCCACCACTCCGCGACACCGGTGCCCGCCAGGATCACCGCCACGTGATCGAGACGGCGTCGCGGACCGGCGCGCAGCACCACGGTGGTGGAGGGCAAGGCGGGTCCGCCCGCGGAGGGCGGTGCGTCGACCCGCCGCGGGATCGTGTCAAGCACGACGCGCGCCCCGCACCCGGGAGCGCGACCACCGCACCACCGACCACGCGCGCGTCAGCGCACGGTCGGTCCGGAAGATCCTGTCCACGTCGACGCCCCGGACGACCCGGCCGAAGACCTCCGGGGTCGTGGAGCGCCGCACCGTGAGCCGGGGCACGGACAACGGGTCCCCGACCCCGACGTCGGCCACGGCGTTGGCGACCGCTGCGGCCTGCCGGTACCCGGCCGTCGCGACGGTGTCACGGACGCGCGGGCTGCTGTATCCGAACGGGTAGGCGAGGCTGGTGACGGGCGTCCCGAGACGGTCCTCGAGCAGCGCCCGGCTGTGCCGCAGTTCGGTCGCGAGCGTCCCGTCGTCGAGCTGGTCGAGCTCCGGGTGGCTGTGGCTGTGTGCCGCGACCTCGATCCCGCTGGCGGCCAGCTCACCGAGCTGGGTCCACCCCATCGTGCGGTCCAGCGGCCGACCGGCGGCCTCCGCCCCGGCGTCGCGCACCCACCCCGTCGTCACGAAGACCGTCGCGGGGAACGCGTGCTCGACGAGCAGCGGGAGCGCCGCCTCGTGGGTGTCGGCGTACCCGTCGTCGAACGTGAGGACGACGGGCCGGGTGGGCAGCGCGGCGCCTGTTCGGACGCGCTCGCCGAGGTCGCCGAACGTCAGTCCGGTGAACCCGTGGTCGCGGAGGAACCGCAGGTGCGCGTCCAGCTGCGACGGTCGGACCGAGAGCGACCGGGTGGAGGCGGGCGGGTCGTCCGTGACGGAGTGGTACATCAGGACGGGGACGGCGAGGGTCACCGGGTGGCTCCCGCCCGCCGCCTCGTCTCCCGGACGCTCCCGACGGCGAAGCCGGCGCTCGCCCACGCGACCCCGACGAGCACCGCCCCGGCGCGCCGCATGCCGTCCGGGTCCCCGGCCAGTCCCTCACCCAGGCCCCGGAGCACGGCGCGGCGCAGTGCCATCCCGGTGTAGCGGCGCTCGGCGGAGAGGCCGTCGTGGAGCCCGACGCTCCGCGCGACGAGCGCCTTGGACAGGCCCTCCGCGTAGCAGCGGGCCCGGAAGTAGGAGAAGCGCTCGCGTTCGGCGGGGACCCGGTGCCGGATGACCGCGCCCGGTTCGAAGACGAACGTGGCGCCCGGACGGCGTTGGGCCGCCCTGATGCAGAGCTCGGTCTCCTCGCACCCCAGCGGCCGCCGGTTGCCCGAGGACCGCCCGATGTGGGTCGGGAACCCCCCGACGAGGTCGAACAGTCCCCGACGGAACGCGGCGTTGCCGCCCAGGAGGTTCCGGACGACCCCGGGGTCGCGGCCGACGAAGGTGCAGCCCACGACCCAGTCGAACTCCTCGGGCCACCACGGGGGGCGCCCGGTCGCCCAGGCGGGGAGGGTCAGCCCGCCCACACCGACGACGCGGGGGTCACGGAACGGGCGGGCGAGTGCAGCGAGCCACCCGGGCGCGGCCACCGCGTCGTCGTCGAGGAAGGCGACCACGTCGCCCCGAGCCACTCCGATCGCGGTGTTCTTGCCGCCCGAGAGACCCTGGGGACCCGTGTTCTCGATGACGGTGACGTCGAGCGACGCGGCCAGGCGTTCGCAGAGCCCTGGATTGTGGTCGACGACGACGATGACCTCGAACGGCGCGGGCTGCTGCTCCGTCAACGACGCGACGGCAGCCACCGTGTCGGCCCACCGGGCGTCGGAGAACGCGCAGACGACGGCCGAGATGCTCGGCGGGCCGGGCCGGCGGGTGGCCTCATCGGTCCCGACGGGCGCCGCGCTCGTCCCGGCGCTCACGGCGCT
>NZ_JBVPVA010000824.1:0-4471 GCF_055612215.1 Actinomycetospora sp.
GTGTTCCCCTGATCGCCACATGCGTCACTCCTGTGTCGCTTGACCCTTGCGTCGTGATCGTTGTTACTGTCTGTCGCTCAGCGATCCTGATCTGAGAGGTCGGCAGGCCGTGGACGAACCAGGACGTGCAGACCCGGGGCGCGGCCGGTGACCACCACGTCACTGCGTCGCCGATCGCGAGCCGACCTCGCCGCCGACGCGGACCACTGGGGCGGTCCCCGGTCGGTGACGCTGGTCCCGGCTCCGCGGCGCCCCCCGGACGACCCCCGGACGGTGGCCCTCGTTCCGCGGACCGAGGAGCGTCCCCCGGTCGGGCCGCGGATCGTGACGCTCACTCCGCGGCCGCGCCGTCGCCCGGATCCGCTGCCGCGTCTCCCGGACCCGCCGCGACGAGCCGACACGGCGCCGGTCACGTCCCCCGCGGTCCGATCGGCACGCCGGCCGGTCCGCCACGTCCTGCTGGTGCTCTGGCTCGGGTCGCTGCTCGTCGTCCTGGTGGCCGGCGCGCCGACGCCGCCCCGCCCGGTCGCGGCTCCGGCGCCGTCGCCCGCCCGGTCACCGGGTCGACCGGCCCCGGCGGCGCCCTCCCCGGCCGTGACCATCGCCGGGCTGGTTGGTGCCGGGTCGGCGGGCCACGTCTCGGTCGCGGCCCTCGATGTCGCGACCGGCCGGTCGTTCGGCTACGCCTCCGACGTCCCCGTCCAGACCGCGAGCGTCGTCAAGCTCGACGTGCTCGAGACCCTGCTGCTCCAGACCCACGACGCCGGCCGCAAGCTCACCCCGGAGACCGTGACCCTGGCGACGCAGATGATGGAGAACAGCGACAACGACGCCGCGACCCGGCTCTGGAACATCGTCGGCGGCGGGGAGGCCGTCGCGCGGGCGAACGTCCGGCTCGGCACCCACTGCACGCGGCTCGACGACGAGCACTGGGGGAACAGCACCACGTGCGCCGCCGACCAGGTCGCGCTGCTCGGCGCTCTGGTGCGACCCGCACCCCTGACGCCGGGCGCGCGCGACTTCGCCACCGACCTCCTGACCCACGTCGAGGACGACCAGCGGTGGGGGATCTCCGCCGCGGCCGACCCGGGCGCCGTAACCGGCCTGAAGAACGGGTGGCTGCCCCTCGAGGACGAGGGCGGTCACTGGATCGTCAACAGCGTCGGCATGACCACGGTCGCCCATGAACCGGTGCTGCTCGCCGTGCTCACCGAGCACCAGCCGAGCGAGGAGGCCGGCATCGCCCTGGTCGAGGCCCTCGCGCGCCCGGCGGCTCAGGCCGTCGTGACCGATCCTCGCGCACCGGCGGCTCCGTGATCGGGGCGGCATGGCGCTCCGCTCTCAGAAGCCGGGGAAGACGCCCCGTAGCTCGTCGAGCGAGACGTTGCCGGTGACCTCGACGCCGGCCGGCGTGTGCTCGGGGCGCAGACGCCCACCGATCAGCCGCAGCGCCGACCCGGTGGGCCCGGTGAAGGTGGCGGTGGCTCCCTCGGTGCCCGCGCGGACGCTCACGCTGTCCTCGACGACCAGCGAGTGGTCCCCGATCGCGACCCTGACCGGCCGGTCGAGCTGATCGGGCTTGGCGACGAACCCCAGCAGGAACCCCACCCCGTCCGCGAAGTGGTCGAGCATGGTCGTCGCCGCGGAATCCTCGACCTCGGCGTCGGGGTCCAGGGCGACCAGGACGTCCCAGCCGTGCAGGGCGACCTCGTCGAGGCGCATCCCGAGCGCGA
This sequence comes from Actinomycetospora sp., assembly GCF_055612215.1. Lineage (NCBI taxonomy): Bacteria > Bacillati > Actinomycetota > Actinomycetes > Pseudonocardiales > Pseudonocardiaceae > Actinomycetospora > Actinomycetospora sp. The sequence goes on from NZ_JBVPVA010000824.1 coordinate 1,734, forward strand.
CCGCCAGCGGCGCGGGTTCAGGCAGGAACCCCAGATCGAGGCGCAGCGAGTCACGCTGCTCGGCCGACAGCCCCTCCAGCACGGCCATGTAGCGGGCGCCGTGCTCGACGAAGCCCTCGGCCTGCGAGCGCGGCGCGGCGGCGTCCCAGCGATCCCAGACGGCCTGGTTGTCGGGCGCGTCGACCGCGGTGCCCTCCACCGCTGCGACGAGGGCAGGGAGCATGATCTCCGACTGGCTCCCGAGGTGGGAGAGCACCTGGGCGACCGTCCACGGCGAGGCCCCGCTGGGAGCGTCCAGCTGCTCGTCGGTCAGCCCCTCCGCCACCGCGCTCAGTCGGTCGTGGTGGGCCCGCAGCGCGGCGATGGAGCGAACGGTGAGGTCGGTCACGTCGACGGGAACACCACCGCCCCTGCGATTCTTCCGATGCCCGGGGACGATGATCGAGGACATGGCGAGCGTGGTGGTCATCGGTCCGGGAGCGATCGGCGGCGTGCTCGGCGCGCTGGCGCACGAGCGGGGGCACGACGTCGCCCTCGCCGTCCGCACCCCGTTCGACGTCCTGCGGGTGCGCGCGGGCGCCGACGGCGAGGAGCGCGAGGTCGGCGCGGCCGTGCACACCGACCCGTCGACGATCGGCCCGGCCGACTGGGTGATCGTCACGACGAAGGCCCACCACACCGCCGCCGCGGCCGACTGGCTCGCGGCCACGACCGGCCCCGGCTCCGTCGTCGTGGTCGCCCAGAACGGCGTGGACCAGGAGCGCCGCGTCGAGGGCCTCGTGCACCCGGACGCGACCGCGATCCCCGCCGTCGTCGTCCTCGGCGCCGAGGCGGTGGAGCCGGGGCGGATCCTCCACCACGGCTACGGCCGGCTGACCGTGCCCGACGGACCCTGGGTCGACGGGCTGCGGGGACTCGTCAGCGGGGGAGACGATGGCGTCGAAGTCGTCGGTTCGCCCGACCACCGCACCGACGCCTGGCGGAAACTGATCAGCAACGCCGTCGCCAACCCGATCACCGCGCTGACCTTCCGCCGCAACGAGGTCCTCGCCGAGCCGCAGACCGCCGACCTCGTCCTCGGGCTGGCCCGCGAGGTCGTCGCCGTCGCACGGGCGGAGGGCGCCGACCTCTCCGAGGCCGACGTCGACGCTCTCCGCCGCCACTACACGACGATGCCCGCCGGGACGGGCACCTCGATGCTCTACGACCGCCTCGCCGGACGGCCGCTCGAGCACGAGTACCTCACCGGCGCCGTCGTCGCGGCGGGGGAGCGCCACGGCGTCGCCACGCCGCTGAACGCCGCGATGCTGGGGCTGCTCCGCAGCATGTGAACGGTTGTGGTCGCCCTAGCGACCAGAACTGTTCACATGGACGAAGTCCATCGGCAGCGACCGCACCCGCACCCCGGTCGCGTGGTGGACGGCGTTGGCGATCGCCGCGGCCGTGCCCACGATCCCGATCTCCCCGATGCCCTTGGAGCCCATCGGGTTGACGTAGGGGTCGTCCTCGTCGATCCACTCCGCCTCCATCTCGCGCACGTCCGCGTGCGCGGCGATGTGGTAGCCGGCGAGGTCGTGGTTGATCACGTGACCGAAGCGGGGATCGACGACGCTCTGCTCGTGCAGGGCCATCGAGAGCCCCCACACCATGCCGCCCAGGAACTGCGAGCGGGCGAGCTGCGGGTTGAGGACGCGGCCCGCGGCGTACACCCCGAGCAGGCGCGGCACCCGGATCTCCCCGGTGTCGGCGTGCACCGCGACCTCGGCGAACTGCGCCCCGTAGGCGGCCATGGCGAGCTCGCCGGCCCAGGGGTTGTCCGGGGTCGCGGCGTCGGCCTCCGAGCCGTCCTCGGGGTCGTCGCCCCACTTGTCGCGGAACCGGTCGGCGGCCTCGGCGATCGTCGAGCCCCACGAGGCCGTGCCCGACGAGCCGCCCGCCACGGTCCCCTGCGGCAGCGCGGTGTCGCCGATCGCGACGGCGATCCGGTCCACCGGCACCCCGAGCGCGTCCGCGGCGATCTGGGTGAGCACCGTCCGGGCGCCCTGCCCGATGTCCGTGGCCCCGATCTCCACCTCGTAGCGACCGCGGGCGAAGCGGATGACCGCGGTCGAGCCGGGGAACCGGATCGTCGGGAACATCGCCGCGGCGACCCCGGTGCCGTGCCACCAGCCGTCCACGAGCTGCGCGCGCGGCTCCTTCGGGCGCGACGCCCACCCGAAGCGCTCCGCGCCCCGGCGCAGGCAGGCGACGAGGTTGCGCGACGAGAACGGCAGCCCGGACTCGGGGTGGACCTCGGGCTCGTTGCGCACCCGCAGCTCGATGGGGTCGATGCCCAGCGCCACCGCCAGCTCGTCGACCGCGCACTCGAGCCCGAAGCTGCCCGGTGCCTCGCCGGGCGCGCGCATGTAGCTCGGCGTGCCGATGTTCAAGCGCACGAGCTTGTGCGACGTCGCGATGTTCGGCGCGGCATACATCATCCGCGTCGTCGTCGCCGCCGGCTCGACGAATTCGTCGAAGGTCGAATTGGTGTGCAAACAATCGTGGCGCAACGCCAGGAGTTTGCCGTCCGCGCTCGCTCCGAACGCGAGGCGCTGCCGCAGTTCCGGCCGGTGGCCGGTGTTGTTAAAAGTGCCGTGGCGGCTGAGCGCGATTTTCACCGGGCGGCCAATTTTCTGTGCGCAGAGTGCAGCGAGCGCGGTGTGACTCCACATCGGCCCCTTCGCGCCAAAACCGCCGCC
>NZ_JBVPVA010000096.1:0-3079 GCF_055612215.1 Actinomycetospora sp.
TCGGTCCCGTGCTGGGGCACCCGGGCGACGGCGGAGCGGGGCAGATTGGGGTGCGCGGCCGCGGAGGTCCAGTACCAGCCGCCGCCCGGCGCGTCGTCCGCGCCCGCGAGCTGCTCGCCGAGCATCACCGCGTCCGCGCCGCACGCGATGGCCTTCGCCATGTCGCCCGAGGTCGCCATCCCGCCGTCGGCGATGACGTGGACGTAGCGCCCGCCGGTCTCGTCGAGGTAGTCGCGGCGGGCGGCGGCGGCGTCGACCAGCGCCGTCGCCATCGGCACCCCGATGCCCAGCACGGCGTCGGTGGACGTGGACGCCGCCTGCCCGTAGCCCACGATCACGCCGGCTGCGCCGGTGCGCATCAGGTGCATCGCCGTGCGGTAGTCGCCGACGCCGCCCGCGACGACCGGGATGTCGAGCGACTCGATGAAGTCCTCGAGGTCGAGCGGTGACTCGCCTCCCTCGCCCTCCCCGGCGACGTGCTCGGCCGAGATGATCGTTCCCTGCACCACGAGGATCTCCACGCCGGCCGAGAGCAGCGTCGGGGTGAGCTCGCGGGCGTGCTGCGGGCTGACGCGTGCGGCGAGGGTCACCCCCGCCCCGCGCACCCGCTCGAGCGCCTCCGTGAGCAGGTCGGGCTGCACCGGGGCGGCGTGCAGACGCTGGAGCTCGCCGAGGGCGGCGGCCGGATCGGTGGCCGCGCGCTCCGCGATCTCGGTCAGCGCCTTCTCCGGCTCGCCGTGCCGCGCCCAGAGGCCCTCGGCGTTGAGCACGCCGAGCCCGCCGAGCTCCCCGACGCGGACCGCGCTCGCCGGGGACACGACGGCGTCGGTCGGGTGTGTGAGCAGCGGCAGGTCGAAGCGGTAGGCGTCGAGCTGCCAGCCCGTGGACACCGCCGACGACGACCGCGTACGCCGCGACGGGACGATGTCGAGGTCGTCGAAGGTGTAGCTGCGTTGGGCGCTGCGGCCCCGGCCGATCTCGACCTGCTCGCGCATGGTGCCCTCTCTGGCCTCAGCGACCCCCGTAGTTCGGGGCGACCGCCGTCATCGTCACGTGGTGGGGGTGGGACTCGGCGAGGCCGGCCGCGGTGATGCGCACCATGTGCGCGGACTGCAGCTCGGCCGTCGTCCGCGACCCGGTGTACCCCATCGCCGCCCGCAGACCGCCGACCAGCTGGTGGGTGACCTGCGTGAGCGGGCCCCGGAAGGGTACGCGTCCCTCCACGCCCTCGGGCACGAGCTTGTCGTCGGAGAGCACGTCGTCCTGGAAGTAGCGGTCCTTCGAGTACGAGCCCTGCTGGCCGCGGGTCTGCATCGCGCCCAGCGATCCCATCCCGCGGTAGGTCTTGTACTGCTTGCCGTCGACGAGCACGAGCTCACCCGGGGTCTCGGCGGTGCCCGCGAGCAGCGACCCGAGCATCACCGTCGACGCGCCCGCGGCGATCGCCTTCGCGATGTCCCCCGACGACTGCAGTCCGCCGTCGCCGATCACCGGCACCCCGGCGGGCGTCGCCGCCGACGCGGCCTCGGCGATCGCGGTGATCTGCGGGACGCCGACGCCGGCGATCACGCGCGTGGTGCAGATCGAGCCGGGCCCGACGCCGACCTTGACGCCGTCCGCGCCCGCCTCGACGAGGGCCTGCGCCCCGGCGCGCGTCGCGACGTTGCCCCCGACGACGTCCACCCGGTCCCCGAGCTCCTGCTTGAGCTTGGCGACCATCGCGACGACGGCGCGGGAGTGCCCGTGCGCGGTGTCGACGACGAGGACGTCGACCCCGGCGTCGGACAGCGCCATCGCGCGGGTCCACGCGTCGTCCCCGACACCCACCGCGGCGCCGCAGAGCAGCCGGCCGTCGGGGTCCTTCGTGGCCATCGGGTACTGCTCGGTCTTGACGAAGTCCTTGACGGTGATGAGCCCGCGCAGGATGCCCGCGCCGTCGACCAGGGGCAGCTTCTCGACCTTGCGGCGACGCAGCAACCCGAGCGCGGCCTCCGCCGTCACGCCCACCTGCGCGGTGACGAGGTCCGAGGACGTCATGACCTCGCGGACCTTGCGGGTGTGGTCGACCTCGAAGCGCATGTCGCGGTTGGTGATGATGCCCACGAGACGGCCCGCGGGGTCGGTCACCGGCAGGCCCGAGATCCGGAAGCGGGCGCAGAGCGCATCGACGTCGGCGAGCGTGTCCTCGGGCGAGCAGGTCACCGGATCGGTGACCATGCCGGCCTCGGAGCGCTTGACCACCTCGGCCTGCGCGGCCTGCTCCTCGGCGGGCAGGTTGCGGTGCAGCACGCCCATGCCGCCGTGGCGGGCCATGGCGATCGCCATCCGCGCCTCGGTCACGGTGTCCATCGCCGAGCTGACCAGCGGGATGCGCAGCGTGATGTTCCGCGAGAGGCGGGCCGACGTGTCGGCCTCCGAGGGCACGACGTCGGACTCCGCGGGCAGGAGGAGGACGTCGTCGAACGTCAGACCGAGCAGGCCGTACTTCTCCGGTACGCCAGGGTCCGTCAGCACCATGCCCCCGATGCTAGTCGTGCCCCGGCGGTGATCCCCGTCGCAGCGGCGGAGGCGGAGTCGATCAGCGCACGTCGGCGAGGTCCGGACCACCTCGGGGCCCCGCCGGCGCGGGGCCGGCGACCGGTAGGTTCGGGGGCGTGCCGTACGAAGCCCTGCCTCCGGACCCGTTCGCGGGTGACCCCTCGGACCCCTCCCGGATGCTCGACGCGCTGCACGACGTCACGGCGCCCGAGGACCTGCCGCTGGACGAGGAGGAACGCGACGAGGTCGTCGCCGACCTCGGCGACCTCGCGGTGTTCCAGGCGCTGCTCGCTCCCCGGGGGATCCGGGGCGTCGTCGTGGACTGCGAGGACTGCGAGGAGCAGCACTTCCACGACTGGGACCTGCTGCGCGCGAGCCTCCAGCAACTGCTCGAGGAGGGCCACATGCGCCCCCACGAGCCCCCGTTCGACCCGGACCCGGCGTCCTACGTGACGTGGGAGTACTGCCGCGGGTTCGCGGACGCGACGCTCGCGGAGCAGTAGCAGCTCGGTCATCCCGCCCCACGAACGACGACGGGCCC
>NZ_JBVPVA010000116.1:0-10615 GCF_055612215.1 Actinomycetospora sp.
AGCAGGTCTCCCGAGATCTTCAGCTCGGTCGCGGTCTCGAACAGCGGCACGATGTCGAGCGACGAGACCGCCTGCTGGCCGCCGTCCTCGGCGGCGGTGATCTCGATGAGCCCCGCCTCGCGGGCGAGGACGGCGACGGCGAGCACGTCGTCGACGTTCTGCGCCATCGACATGATGTAGGTGTGCAGGGCCTCCTCGCCGTAGGTCTCCTGGATGCCCCGGATGCAGTCGAAGACCTCGAGGGTCTCGCGAACGGAGTCGTCGGGTCGAGCTCCGCTCCGCTCCGTCTCCCTGGTGTCGTCGCCGATCTGCAGCCACTTCCGCGGGGTGAGCGCGCGGCGGCCGGCCAGCTCCGTGGAGAGCACCTCGATTCGCCCGGCGTGGGCGAGCTCGCCGTACGGGGTCTCCAGCTCGCCGAGCCGGTCGAACAGCGCGGCGAGCGCGGTGTGGTGGTAGTTGGTGTGCTCGCGGACGTCGACGCTGGCCAGGTGCAGCCCGACGGCGTTGGCGGTGCGCATGACGTCGCGCAGCATCCCGTCCGCGATCCGCTCGCCCTGGTGGGCGCGCAGCGAGCGGTCCATCACCTCGAGGTCGCGCAGGTACTCCTCGGAGCCCAGGTAGTCCCGCCCCGGCACGTGGGGGGTGCCGTTGGTGTAGCGGTCGCGGGTGTTCTCCAGGCGGGCGTAGACGTACGAGCACTTGAGCCGGTAGGGCTCCTCGGCGTTCAGGCGGATGAACCGGTCGTAGACCTCGGGGAGATGGCGCCGGTCGCGGGCGAGCCCGCGGCGCAGGTCCTCGGACACCCCGACGAGCCGCGTCGAGACCGAGAGCTCCTGCACGAGCTCCTCGATCAGGCCGAGCTGGATGCGCACGCCGCGCTCGGCGTAGATGCGCATCGCCTCCTCGGTGAGCTCCGCGGTGACGTTCGGGTTGCCGTCCCGGTCGCCGCCGACCCAGCTGCCCAGCACCAGCGGGCGGGCGCCGTCGGGCAGCGACAGCCCCACCCGCGCCAGCTCCTCGTCGAGCACCGTCAGCACCTGGGGCACGGCGTGGTGCCCGAGCTGCTCGAGGTAGTAGGCCGCCGACCGGGCCTCGTCGAGCACCGTCGGTCGCTCCGGGCGGATCTCGTCGGTCTGCCAGATGAGGTCGACGAGCCGGTGCAGCTTCGTCTCCTCGACCTCGTCGGGGAGGTCCTGGGAGAGGACGTCGGCGATCCCGCGCAGCTTGCCGAGCACCGACTGGCGCTGGGCCTCCGTCGGGTGCGCGGTGAACACCGGCTTGAGCTCGAGGCGGGACAGCGCCGTCGACAGCTCGTCGGGGTCCGCCTCGGCGGCGAGCCGGTCGGCGAGCAGGTGGATCGGGCCGTGGCCGTCCTCGTGGCGGGCCTTGCGCTCCGCGGCGCGGTGGGTCTGCTCGGCGAGGTTGGCCAGGTGGAAGTAGGTCGCGAAGGCGCGCGCGAGCACGGCGGCCGTGCCGGGGTCGAGGTCGGCGAGCAGGTCGCGGATCCCGGTGTCGCCCTTCTCCGGGGCCTCGCGCACCAGCCGGCGCACCTGCTCGACGAGCTCGAGCATCTCGTCGCCGTTCTGCCGGGCGAGCGTGCGGCCGAGCAGGGTGGAGAGGCGGCGGATGTCGCCGCGCAGCGCCGAGTGCTCCGACTCGGAGGAGACGCTGCCCTCGGTGGACACGGAGTCGGCGCGGGCGGTACGGCGGCCGGTGCTCATACAGACGTCTCCTCGGGCCTCGCGGGTCATGATCGCCCACGGCACCGGGGACGTGCCCGATTGTGCCCCGACGGCCTACCCCTTCACACCTGTCGGACGCGTGGCGCTCACCCTCTTGCGCGGGCGGCGAGGAACGCCCGCTCCGTGGCGTTGCCGGCCAGCAGGAGGGCCTCCGAGGCCGCGAGCGCGGCCTCGTCGTCGCGCCCGGCCCGGCGCAGGAACTCGGCCCGGGCCGCCGCCAGGTAGTGGTACGACGCGAGCCGTGGCTCGGCCGCGAGGGGCTCCAGCGCCGCGAGGCCCGCGTCCGGACCCTCGGCGAACCCGACCGCGACGGCACGGTTGAGCGCCACCACCGGGCTCGGCCAGCGCTCGAGCAGCAGGTCGTAGAGGCCCACGATCTCCGCCCAGTCCGTCGCGGCCGACGACGGCGCCTCGGCGTGCACGGCGGCGATCGCCCCGAGCAGCGCGTGGCGCGACACCGTCGCGCGGTCGGAGCGCCCCATGGCCTCCCGCGCCAGCAGCGTGCCCTCCACGATCATCCCGGCGTCCCAGCGCGACCGGTCCTGGTCGGCGAGCAGCGTCAGGGCCCCGTCCGGCCCGACGCGGGTCTCCCGCCGGGCCTCGGTGAGCACCGCGAGGGCGAGCAGCCCCGCGACCGCGGGCTCGTCGGGGAACCGCGCGCGCAGCAGCCGGGCCAGGTCGAGCGCGCGGCCGACGAGGTCGGGACGCACGAGGTCGTCGCCGTCGGGCGCGGTGTGGCCGGTCGTCAGGACCAGGTGCACGACGGTGAGCACCGCGTCGAGGCGCTCCGGCAGCTCGGCGGGCCCGGGCACCCGGTAGGGCACGCGCGCCGCCGCGATCTTCTTCTTCGCCCGGGTGATCCGTGCGGCCATCGTCGGCTCGGGCACGAGGAAGGCCTTGGCGATCTGGAACGTCGTGAGCCCGCCCAGCAGGCGCAGCGTCAGCGCGACCCGCGCCGGCTCGGCGAGCGCGGGGTGGCAGCAGGTGAACACCAGCGCGAGGAGGTCGGAGTCCGCGGTCGCGTCCGGAGCAGCGTCCACGGCCTCGTCGGTCACCAGCAGCGGCAGCGCCCGCACCGCGACCTCCTCGTGCCGGAGCCGGTCCAGCGCCCGGCGCCGGGCGGCCGTCGTGAGCCAGCCCCCGGGCCGCGTCGGGACGCCGTCGGTCCGCCACGTGGCGAGCGCCTGCGCGTAGGCGTCCTGGACGCACTCCTCGGCGAGGTCGAGGTCGCGCGTGACGCGCACCGTCGCGGCGAGGACCGGGCCCCACTCGTGACGGTGCGCGTCCGCGAGGGCCGCGTCGGCCGGTTCCACCTCAGGGGTAGATGACGGGCCGGACCTCGACCCCACCGAACGGGGCCGGGACGTCGCGGGCGATGGCGAGCGCGGCGTCGAGGTCGGGCGCGTCGATGAGGTAGAAGCCGCCGAGGGCCTCCTTGGTCTCGAAGAACGGCCCGTCGGTCACGACGGCGTCGTCGGCGGCGGACCACTGCGGCCCGGAGCCCTGGCCGCGGACGGCGGTCGCGGTCGCGCTCGGGGCGAGCTGGGCCCCGCCCCGCAGCGCGTCGCCGTGCTCGGCCGCGAACTTCTGGTGGGCGGCGAAGAGCGCGCCGTCGCCCGTGCCGTCCGCGCCCGCCGCGTAGGCGGCCTCGTCGACGTAGAGCAGGATCAGGTAGCCGGCCATCGTGGCCCTCCCTCGGTGCGGGGCCCGGCGTCTCCGGGCCCTCATCATGACGTCGCGCACCGATCCCCGGAATCGACAGCGCCGGGCGTGGGAACCTCGGGGGCGTGACGACGACTGCGGGGAACACGAAGGCCTACGCCGACTCGAGCGGCTCGTTCACGCGCCGCGGGCCGCGCTTCACCGACCGGATCGTGGCCGCGCCCTCGGGACCGGGGCAGTGGCCCGTCGAGCCCGGTCGCTACCGACTCGTCGTCTCGCTGGCCTGCCCGTGGGCGCACCGCTCGGTCATCGTGCGCCGGCTCATGGGCCTCGAGGACGTGCTGTCGATGGGCATCACCGACCCGCTGCAGGACGACCGCTCGTGGCGGTTCTCCCTCGACGAGGGCGGGGTCGACCCGGTGCTCGGCATCAGCCACCTCGAGCAGGCCTACCTCGCGCGGGACCCGGAGAACGGCACCGAGAACGGCGTCAGCGTCCCGGCGATCGTCGACGTCCCCACCGGGCAGCTCGTCACCAACGACTATCCGCAGATCACGATCGACCTGGGGCACGAGTGGGCCGCCCACCAGCGCCCGGGCGCGCCGGAGCTCTACCCCGAGCACCTGCGCGACGAGATCGACGAGATCAACACCGGCGTCTTCCACGACGTCAACAACGGCGTCTACAAGACCGGGTTCGCGACGACGCAGGCCCGCTACGAGGAGGCCTACGCGGCGTTGTTCGCCCGGCTCGACGCCCTGGACGAACGGCTGGAGAACCGGCGCTACCTCGTCGGGGACCACATCACCGAGGCCGACGTCCGGCTGTTCACGACGCTGGCCCGGTTCGACGCGGTCTACCACGGCCACTTCAAGTGCAACCGGCAGAAGCTGGCCGAGTTCGGCGCGCTGTGGGCCTACGCCCGCGACCTCTACCAGACCCCCGGCTTCGGCGACACGGTCGACTTCGACCACATCAAGCGCCACTACTACATGGTCCAGACGACGATCAACCCGACGCAGGTCGTGCCGCTCGGCCCGGAGCCCTCGGCGTGGCTGGTCCCGCACCACCGCGAGGAGCTCGGCGGCTCGCCGTTCGGGCCGGAGGGGACCCCGCCCGCGCCGTTGGAGCACCCGTTGCGTCCCCTGGCCCCGATCGACATGTGAGGCCAGCGGGTAACCGCTCGGCGTGAGTGCACCGAAGACCGTCGCCGCGCACGTCCTGGACCGTCTCGCCGCCTGGGGTGTGCACCGCTTCTACGGCTATCCCGGCGACGGCATCGGCGGGATCTTCACCGCGCTGCCCGAGCGGCACGACGCCGAGTTCGTCCAGGTCCGCCACGAGGAGACCGCCGCGTTCGCCGCGTGCGCCGACGTCAAGTACGGCGGCTCGCCGATCGGCTGCTGCGCGGTCACCAGCGGTCCCGGCGCCATCCACGCCCTCAACGGCCTCTACGACGCCAAGCTCGACCACCAGCCCGTCGTGGCCCTGCTCGGGCACACGGCGCAGACCGCGCAGGCCGGCGGGTACTACCAGGAGGTCGACCTCTCGACGTTGTTCTCCGACGTGGGCGGCTACGTCGCCGAGGTCAAGGACCCGTCCCAGGTCCGCCACATCGTCGACCGGGCCTGCCGCACCGCGCTCGCCGACCGCACCGTCTCCGTGATCATCCTGCCCAGCGACGTGCTGGAGGAGTCCGCGGTCGTCGACCCGCCCGACGCCCACGGCTACTACCAGACCTCCGCGGTGCCCTCCTCCGAGCCGGGCGCGCCGCCGCCCGACGCCCTGGTGCGGGCCGCGGAGGTGCTCAACTCCGGGGAGAAGGTCGCGATCCTCGCCGGGGCCGGGGCGCTCGGCGCGTCCACGGAGCTCACCGAGGTCGCGAACCGGCTGCAGGCGGGCCTGACGACCGCGCTGCTGGGCAAGGGCGTGATCGATGACCGCTCGCCGTGGCACACCGGGCCCATCGGCCTGCTGGGGTCGACGGCGTCGTGGCACCTGATGCGCGAGTGCGACACGCTGCTGATCGTCGGTTCGACGATGCCCTACACCGAGTACTACCCGGCCCCCGGCCAGGCGCGGGCGGTGCAGATCGACGTCGACGGCTCCCGGTGCGGCATCCGCTACGACACCGAGGTGAACCTCACCGGCGACGCGGCCGCCACCCTCTCCGGGCTGCTGCCGCTGCTCCGAGAGCGCGAGAGCTCGGACTGGCGCGCCCACGTCGAGCGCTGGTCGGCCTCGTGGGACTCCTACTCGGACCAGCGGGCCCACGAGCACACCACCGCGCTGAACCCCGAGCTCGTCGTCCGCGAGCTCTCCGACCGGCTCCCCGACGACGTCCAGGTCGCCGTGGACTGCGGCACCGCCACCTCCTGGTACGCCCGCGACCTGGCGCTGCGCCCGGGGCAGCGCGGATCGCTCTCGGGGACGCTGCTCTCGATGGGCGGCGCGATGCCCTACGCGCTCGCCGCGAAGACCGCGCACCCCGACCGGCCGGTGGTCGCGCTCGTCGGGGACGGCGCGATGCAGATGAACGGGGTCAACGAGCTGATCACGATCGCGCGGTACTGGCGGACGTGGGCCGATCCCCGGATGGTCATCCTGGTCCTCGCGAACGACGACCTCTCGTTCGTCTCGTGGGAGACCCGCGGGATGCTCGGGAAGGCGCCCGACCCGCAGTCGCAGTCGGTCCCGGACGTCCCCTACGCGGAGTGGGCCAAGCTCCTCGGGCTCGACGGGACGGTCCTCACGGACCGGACGGCCGTCGGGTCGGTGTGGGATCAGGCGTTCGCCGCGGACCGGCCGTTCGTCGTGGACGCGAAGGTCGACAAGGACATCCCGCTGGTCCCGCCCCACGTGACGCTGCAGCAGGCGTTCAACACGGCCCGCTCGCAGGTCTCCGGGGAGTCCGACGCCCTGTCGATCATCGCCAACGGCGTGCGGGAGACCGTCGGGGCGAAGGCGCGCTCGCTGCTCGGGCTGGCCCCCAAGGAGTAGGCGGGCGCCCGGCGTGCCTACGGTGGGGACATGGCCGTCACCGTCGAGAACGCCGAGGACCTGACCCGCTCGCCCGGCGCGTCCGTCACCCCCGACACCCTGCCCAGCGACCTGGACATCACCGACCTCGTCGTCGGCAGCGGCACCGAGGCCGGCGTCCGCGACACCGTGCAGGTGCAGTACCAGGGCATCCGCGTGGCCGACAGCGGGGAGTTCGACTCCTCGTGGAGCCGCGGCGGGACGCCCGTCGAGTTCCCGCTCGGCCAGGTGATCGACGGCTTCAAGCTCGGGATCTCGGGCATGCGCGAGGGCGGGCGCCGCATCCTCGTCGTGCCGCCGCACCAGGGCTACGGCCCGCAGGGCGCCGGCGGGGTCATCCCGCCGAACGCGCACCTCGTGTTCGTCGTGGACCTCGTCAAGGTCAACTAGGCGCCGAACGTCGCCGGCTGCCCCGTCGCCTCGAGCACCGACATCCACAGGTCGCCGTCGGGGTCCACCTGGTTGCGGTGGCCGCAGATGAGCGCCATCGGCACGTGCACGAACCGGCGTCGCCAGCGCACCACGACCGTCTGCGTCCGCCCGGCCATCGCGGCGTGCACCGCGGCGTGGGCCAGGCGCACGCAGTAGACGCTGTCGTAGGCGTTCGCCGCGACCGAGCGGATCGCGTACGACGGGTCGAGGTAGCGCACCGTCGGCTCCAGGCCCACCTCGGAGAGCTTCGTGGTGATCCGCTCCTTGAGGAACAGCCCGATGTCGCCGAGCTTGTCGTTGCCCGACGCGTCCTTGGTCCCGTCGCCCTCGAGCAGGTGCTGCCCGGCGCCCTCGGCCACGACGATCACCACCTGGCCGTGCTCGCGCAGGTGGTTCTCCACCCGGCAGAGCAGCCCGTCGTCGCCGTCCAGGCCGAAGGGCACCTCGGGGATCAGCACGAAGTCGGCGTCGTTCACGGACAGGGCCGCGTAGCAGGCGATGAAGCCGGAGTGCCGGCCCATGAGCTTGACGATCCCGACGCCGTTCTCCGCGGCCTGCGACTCGATGAACACCGACGCGATGAAGTCGGTGGCCCGCGCGAACGCCGTCTGGAACCCGAAGCTCTGGTCGGTGTAGGGCAGGTCGTTGTCGATCGTCTTCGGCACCCCGACGACCGCGATGTCCAGGTCGCGCTCGTCGATCCGGTCGACCAGCGCCATCGCGCCGCGCATCGATCCGTCCCCGCCGATCACGAACAGCACGTCGACGTCGTGGATCAGCAGCGAGTCGACCATCTCGTCGGGGTCCTGCGCCCCCCGGGAGCTGCCGAGGATGGTGCCGCCGTCGTTGTTGATGTCGCGCACGGCGTCGAGCGTCAGCTCCGTGACCGAGTTCCGGGCGTCGCGCGAGAGACCCTTGAACCCGTTGCGGAACCCGACGATCCGCTTGACGCGGTAGTGCTCGGTCAGCTCCTGGACGATCCCGCGGATGACGTCGTTGAGCCCGGGACAGAGCCCGCCGCAGGTGACGATCCCGACGGTGGTCTCCGCGGGGTCGAAGAAGATCTTCTTGCGGGGTCCGGCCGCCTCGAAGCTCGGCACCTGGTCGATCGGGACGCCGTGGGAGAGCAGCACGGAGACCGTGTCGTCGACGAGCACGCGGTCGTCCTCGGCGACGTAGTGCGGCGAGGTGCGCTTGGTGGAGAGCATCTCGGCGAAGGGCGAGTCGTGCTCGCAGTCGCCGAGGGAGCGCACCCGGAGGTCGTCGAGGTCCAGCGACATGGGCGTCCGTCCGTCCGTGCGAGGGGTCAGCGGGACTGTATCGATCCCGAGCAAGGTACCGGCGCCACGTCGAGCCGCGGTCTCACGCTAGTCGAGCGCCGCGGCCCCTGGTGCCCTTAGAGTGCGCCCTCACCCGAGGTGGTACCGACGAGTACCGCCCGCGACGAACAGGAGGCCGGCCGTGCCGGAGAAGGCACCCGACGTGGTGGTCAGCGAGGTCGTGGACGCTCCGCCCTCTTCCGTGTGGGAGGTCGTCGGCGACCCCGCCCGCATCGTCGAGATCTCGCCCGAGACCTACGCCGTGCGGTGGCTCGGCGGCGTGAGCGGCCCCAAGCCCGGCGCCCGCTTCGTCGGCTGGAACCGCAAGGGCCTGCTCCGCTGGCCGACGACGAGCACGATCGCCGAGTACGAGCCGCACCGGACGATCAGCTGGGACGTCGACGTCGTGGGCCAGAGCGTGGCGCGCTGGAGCTTCACCCTCGAACCCGAGGGCCAGGGCACCCGGATCGTCCAGCGCTGGCAGGACAAGCGCACCGCGCTGGCGTCGCTGATCGGCAAGGGCCGCACCACCGACAGCCCGTCGCACAACCGCGCGGGCATGCAGCGGACCCTGCAGACCCTGAAGCGCCGCGTGGAGGGCTGACCCCGGCCGTCGGGGGGCCCGGCTAGCGTGGCGGGCGTGCGAGTGGCGACCTGGAACGTGAACTCCGCGAAGGCCCGTGAGCCGCGCCTGCTGGGCTGGCTCGACGAGCGCGCGCCCGACGTCGTGTGCCTGCAGGAGACCAAGCTCTCCGACGAGGCCTTCGACGAGACCTTCGCCGCGCCGCTGGCCGAGCGCGGCTACGCGGTCGCGCACCACGGCGAGGGCCGCTGGAACGGCGTGGCGGTGCTGTCGCGGGTCGGGCTCGACGACGTCGTCGCGGGCCTGCCGGGCGGCCCCGGCTACCCGCACCAGGAGGCCCGCGCGGTCTCCGCGACCTGCGGCGGGATGCGCGTGACCTCGGTCTACGTGCCCAACGGCCGGGACCGCGAGGACCCGCACTACGCCTACAAGCTCGAGTGGCTGGCCGCGCTGCGCGATCTCGTCGAGGCGGGGGACCCCGCGACGACGGTCGTCGCGGGCGACTTCAACATCGCCCCCACCGACGCCGACGTCTACTCCGTCGAGGCCTTCGCCGAGTCCACCCACGTCACCCCACCCGAGCGCGACGCCCTCGCGGCGCTGGTCAAGGCCGGCCTGCACGACGTCGTCCGCGAGCGCTGGCCCTCCGAGCGCGTCTTCAGCTACTGGGACTACCGCGGCGGCGCCTTCCACCAGGACCGCGGGATGCGCATCGACCTCATCCTCGCCGGCACCCCGATCGCCGAGCGCCGCGCGGCCACCTGGATCGACCGCCAGGCCCGCAAGGGCACCGGCCCGTCCGACCACGCGCCGGTGATGCTGGACCTGGACGAGGCCCCCGACGGCGACCTCGGTCCGGTCGTGCCACCGCCCTCGCTGGGTGCGAACCGGGGCCGGTCGCGCAAGAAGAGCTGACGCGGTCGCGCGGTGGTGGATCGCTCCGGGAACCCTGCGTCGGCGCGCCGGGCCCCGGCAGGCACAAGTGCTCCCGCGCAACCGCGTCACGGTGACGCGGTCGCGCCATCGCGGTGTCGGTTCCGAGGCCGCGCGGGTCGATCCGTTCGAAGCGACCACGGGATCGACCGGCGCGCTGCACCCTGGACGACGTGACCGAGGAGCGCGAGGCCGCCGTGGCGGCCGCCGTCGACGAACTGACCGACCTCGTCGTCGACTATCTGCTTCCCGTCGCCCAACGCCACCGCAACGCCGTGGCGGGCCGGCTCGGCCTGGGACTGCCGGAACTGCTCGCCCTGGACCTGTTGCGGCGGATCGGACCGCTGCCGAGTGGCACCGTCGGGGAGCGGGTGGGTCTCACCCGCAGTACCGCCACCAAGATGCTGCAGCGCTTGGAGGCCGGCGGCCACGTCGTCCGGGAGCCCGACCCGGGACACCGCCAGGGCCACGTGGTCCGGTTGGTCCCGCACGAGGAGCGCGACCGGGTGCTGGAGTCCTTCCGCCGGCAGGTGCGGATGACGGTGGGGTCCGCCGTGCGCACCTTCGGGCTGTACCGGGAGGCCGAGTTGGCGCGCACGGCCGGACTGGTGATTCACCTTGTGCACGGCCTCCAGCTCGCTGTGAACGGCGAGTTCGAGCGAGTTTGGTGGCAGCGGGCGAGAGTGCGTCGGCGCCGGGCCCGGGAGGCCGCAGGCCTGCGCTGAGCTCCTCACACCGCCGAGAACGGGCCCACGTGGGTCACGCGCACCACCGCGGAGCCGAGCTCGTCGGAGGCGTCGAGGTCGACGGTGGCGGTGATGCCCCAGTCGTGGTCGCCCTCGGGGTCGGCGAACACCTGGCGGACGGTCCAGGTGCGGCCGTGGTCGGTCACGCGGAACAGTGCC
>NZ_JBVPVA010000326.1:0-1915 GCF_055612215.1 Actinomycetospora sp.
GCGCACATCCACTTCTCGGTGTTCGGCACCGCCTTCACCCAGCGCATCGTCACCCAGATGTACTTCCCGGGCGACCCGCTCTTCGGCCTCGACCCGATCTTCTCGTCGATCACCGACGAGAAGGCGCAGCAGCGGTTGATCGCGCGCTACGACCACGACACGACCGTCGCGGAGTGGGCGCTGGGCTACCAGTGGGACATCGTCCTCGACGGTCCTGGCGCCACCCCCGAGGACCCGGAGGAGGACTCGTGAGCGACCTGACGTCCTCCCTCGCGCCGGCCGACCCGACGCCGTCGCAGACCGTCGGGCCCTTCTTCGCGTTCGGGCTGCCCTTTGCCGGCGGCGGCGACGTCGTGCCCCCCGGCACGCCCGGAGCGATCAGCGTGCACGGCACCGTCCGCGACGGGGCCGGTGCCCCGGTGCCCGACGCGCTGCTCGAGTTCTGGCAGACCGGGCCGGACGGGCGCCTGCCGGCGCGCCCCGGCTCGCTGCACCGCGACGGCCGCAGCTTCACCGGGTTCGCCCGCGTGCCGACCGACCGCGCCGGCGACTACGCGGTCCGCACGCTCCGCCCGGCGTCGCCGACGGGTGCCGTCGAGGCGCCCCACATCGCGGTGACGGTGTTCGCCCGCGGGCTCCTGCACCACCTGTTCACCCGCATCTACTTCCCGAACAACTCCGAGGCGAACGGCGCGGACCCGCTGCTCGCGTCGCTGGACGAGGCCCGCCGGGCGACGCTGATGGCGGTGCCCGACGGCTCGGTCACCGGGCCGGGGTACCGCTTCGACGTCCGGCTGCAGGGCCCCGGCGAGACGGTGTTCCTGGACCTCATCGGAGGCGACGCGGCGACGGGCCCGGCGAACGGGAGCACCGCGTGAGCACGGACCGGACCCAGGTCGCCATCGTCGGCGGCGGCCCGGCGGGGCTGCTGCTCTCGCACCTGCTGCGCGCGCGGGGGATCGACTCGGTGGTGCTCGAGTCGCGTCCGCGCGACCGCGTCGAGTCCCGGCAGCGGGCCGGCATCCTCGAGCACGGCACGGTGGACGTCCTGCGTGAGATCGGCGCGGCCGACCGCATGGACTCGCTCGGCCTGCCCCACGACGGGTTCGAGCTGCGCTTCGGCGGGCGCGGGGTCCGCGTCGACATGCAGGAGCTGACCGGGCGCAACGTGATGATCTGGGCGCAGACCGAGATCACCAAGGACCTCATCGCGCTGCGCCTGGAGCAGGGCGAGCCGCTGCACTTCGAGGCCGAGGTGGTGGCCGTCGAGGACGTGGACACCGATGCGCCCCGGGTCCGCTACCGGCACGGGGGCGCCGAGCACGAACTGCGCGCCGACGTCGTCGTCGGGACGGACGGCTTCCACGGGGTCGCCCGCGCGGCGATCCCGACGTCGGGTGTCCGCACCTTCGAGCGGGTCTACCCGTACTCGTGGCTGGGGATCCTCGCCGACGTCGCGCCGTCGTCGCACGAGCTGATCTACGCGCGGGGCGCCGGCGGGTTCGCCCTGGCCTCGATGCGCTCGCCCACGGTGACCCGGGCCTACATCCAGGTCCCCAACGGCACCGACGCCGCGGAGTGGTCCGACGACGCGATCTGGGACGAGCTCGAGGCCCGCTTCGCGCTCGATCCAGGGGAGCACGCCGATAGGGGATCGTTCACGCTCGCCCGCGGGCCCATCACCGACAAGTCGGTGACCGCCATGCGCAGCTTCGTCGGCGAGCCGATGCGCCACGGTCGGCTCTTCCTCGCCGGCGACGCCGCCCACATCGTGCCGCCCACCGGCGCGAAGGGCCTCAACCTCGCCGTCGCCGACGTCCGCGTGCTCGACGAGGCGCTGGGGGAGTGGTTCTCGTCGAAGGACGAGACGCTCATGGACGCCTACTCCGAGACGGCGCTGCGCCGGGTGTGGAGG
>NZ_JBVPVA010000593.1:0-1102 GCF_055612215.1 Actinomycetospora sp.
GAGCGGCGCGCTCCGGGCGCAGGCGATCAGCTATCTCACCGGGCCCGCGGTGCACCCGCTCTGGTGGCACCCCGACGTCGACCTGGTCCTCGCACCGCACGCCTCGATGACCGACCAGCTCGTGCGGGCGGCCCACGCCCGTCCCGGGCGCGCGACGATCGTCGAGACCGCGCCCGCGACGCTCGAGCACCTCGCCTGCTCCGACGAGTCGGGCCGGCGCAGCGGTCCGCCCCGCCCGGACCCCGCCGAGATCATCCACCACGCCGCTGTCGCCCACCTCCACGGCTCCCGTCCGGGTCGTGTCGTCGGGCCGACCACCGTGGCGGAGGACGCGCACTCCCTCTGAGCGCCGGCGGCCGACCGGGGTGCTCAGCCCGGGTGAGGGCCGCGCGCGGTGGCGGCGGCGGACGGCGGCGCGGGGGCACCGCCCTCGCGCTCCGCGGACCCGGCCGGGACCGGCAGCTCGATCTCCACGATCGCCCCGCCCTCCGGCCGGTTGGCCGCTCGGGCCACGCCGTCGTGGCCCCGGGCGATCGTGGACACGATCGCCAGGCCGAGACCGCTGCCGCCCTCGCTGCGGGCGCGGGCGGTGTCGGCCCGGCGGAACCGTTCGAACGCGTGCGGGAGGAAGTCCGCGGGAAAGCCCGGGCCGTCGTCGGCCACCGAGAAGACGACACGATCGTCCTGACGGGAGACGGTGAGGGTCACCACCGCGTGCTCCGGACTGTGGCGGACCGCGTTCGCGAGCAGGTTGTCGAGCGCCTGCCGCAGCCGGTCGGGGTCGACGTCGCCCTCGAGGTGCGGCGGAGCATCGACGACGACGTCGACGTCGCGGAGGTCGCCCACCGCCGACGCGGCGCGGGCGGCGGATGCGGTCACCTCGGCGAGGTCGACCGGCCGCACCCGGAGGAATCCGTCGGACCCGTCGGCGCGGGCCAGTGTCAGGAGGTCCTCGGCGAGCCGGATGAGCCGGTCGGTCTCGGCAGCCGCCGAGGTCACCGCGTCGACGAGCTCGGCGCGGTCGCGCCCCGGTCGCCCGGCCAGCTCGAGCTCGGCGCGGAGGGTCGCCAGCGGGGTGCGCAGCTCGTGGCCGGCGTCGGCG
>NZ_JBVPVA010000594.1:0-1114 GCF_055612215.1 Actinomycetospora sp.
ACCGGGGTGGGTGGTCGGTCGAGCCTGATGCTGGGCGGGTCAGCCTTGGCCGGGGGCGTGGGGGCTATCGCCGGGCTCCGCCGTGTCCGCACCCTGCTGGCCCGGCGTGTCGGGGGTGTCGCCCGGCTCCGGGGTGTCGACCCCCTGCGCCGTGCCGGCCGCCGGGACGGCGGCCGTAGCAGGTGCTGGCGCGGACGTGGCCGCCAGCGCGATCCCCGTGCCGCCGGCCGCGACCAGCACGGCCGCGGTACCCGCGACGAGCAGGTGCCTGGTCCTCATGGAGTTCTCCTCTCGGTGGTCCGGAGTCCGGACCACCTCAGGGTCGCGGCTGGGCGATGTGACATGGGTGTGTCGACCCTGAGATCGACCACCTGGTCAGGAAGGACCCGCGGTGTCCCCGCTTCGCTGACCGCCGGTCGTGGCCGTGGGTGGGGTCGGGGGTTCCTGGTCCTCGCCCGCCGTCGGGTCCGGGAGGTCGATGTCCACGACGGCGCCGCCCTCCGCCCGGTTGCCGGCCCGGGCCCGGCCGCCGTGGGCGCGTGCGATGGTCTCGACGATGGCCAGGCCGAGTCCGCTGCCGCCCGCGCTGCGGGCGCGCGCGGTGTCGGCCCGGCGGAACCGTTCGAACGCGTGCGGGAGGAAGTCCGCGGGAAAGCCCGGGCCGTCGTCGGCCACCGAGAAGACGACACGATCGTCGTGACGCGAGACGGTGAGGGTCACCACCGCATGCTCCGGACTGTGGCGGACCGCGTTGGCGAGCAGGTTGTCGAGCGCCTGGCGCAGCCGGTCGGGGTCGACGTCGCCCTCGAGGTGCGGCGGAGCGTCGACGACGACGTCAACGTCACGGAGGTCTCCGACGGCGGATGCCGCCCGGGCCGCGGAGGCGGTCACCTCGGTAAGGTCGACGGGGTGCACCCGGAGGAAATCGTCGGTGCCGTCGGCGCGGGCGAGGGTGAGGAGGTCCTCGGCGAGGCGGATGAGCCGGTCGGTCTCGGCAGCCGCCGAGGTCACCGCGTCGACGAGCTCGGCGCGGTCGCGCCCCGGTCGCCCGGCCAGCTCGAGCTCGGCGCGGAGGGTCGCCAGCGGGGTGCGCAGCTCGTGGCCGGCGTCGGCG
>NZ_JBVPVA010000848.1:0-12701 GCF_055612215.1 Actinomycetospora sp.
CGGCGAGAAGCACTCGGTCGCCCGGCTCGTCGGGGCGCCCCCCGGCTACGTCGGCTACGACCAGGGCGGTCAGCTCACCGAGGCCGTCCGGCGCCGCCCGTACGCGGTGGTGCTGCTCGACGAGGTCGAGAAGGCGCACCCCGACGTGTTCGACGTGCTGCTGCAGGTCCTCGACGACGGGCGCCTCACCGACGGCCAGGGCCGCACGGTCGACTTCCGCAACGCGATCCTCGTGCTGACCTCGAACCTCGGGTCCGCGGCCCTCACCGACCCGGGCCTCGACGACGCCGGGCGCCGCGAGCGGGTCATGGAGGTCGTCAAGCACTCGTTCAAGCCGGAGTTCCTCAACCGGCTCGACGACGTGGTCGTCTTCCACGCGCTGTCCACCGAGGAGCTGACGTCGATCGTCGACATCCAGGTGCAGCGGCTGGCGACGCGGCTCGCGGGACGCCGGCTCACGCTGGAGGTCACCGACGCCGCGAAGGAGTGGCTGGCCCTGCAGGGTTTCGACCCGGTCTACGGGGCGCGGCCGCTGCGCCGGCTCGTCCAGTCCGCGATCGGCGACCAGCTCGCCCGGGAGCTGCTGGCCGGCGGGATCCGTGAGGGTGACGCCGTCCGGGTCGACCTCGACAAGGACGCCGACGCCGGGGCTGGCGCGCTGACCGTGACCCGGTCCGAGTGACCCTCCCCGGCCCGTTCCAAGCGAAGGGCCCCTTCGGTCGGTAGAGCCGCCCAGGGATGCCCCTCGCCGGAACGGCCGGCCCCGCGGCGCATCGACCCAAGGGCACCCTCGCTCGATCTATGCGAGCGAGGGTGCCCTTCGGTCGTTCTCAGGCCGCGGCCGCCAGGGGCTCCGCCGGCTCCGCGGCCGGGACCGCCTCGAGGTCGGCGTGCTCGCCCGCGGGCCGCAGCGAGCGCAGCGCCCACACGGCCACGGCCCCGAGCAGCAGGAAGAGCGCCGCGCCGACCCCCGCCGTCGTCGTGAGCCCCGCGGTGAACGCCTCCCGGGCCGCGTCGAGGAGCGGGCCGTCGCCGGCGGTGCGGGACGCGGCCTCCAGGCTCTGCCGGGCGGCGTCGGCGGCCGGTGCCGGGGTACCGGCGGGGACGACGAGCGAGCCGCGGTAGACGGCGGTGGCGAGGCTGCCGAGGGTCGCGACCCCGAGCGCGATCCCCATCTCCCCGCTGGTCTCCGAGAGCGCGCCCGCCGAGCCGGCGCGCTCCGTCGGCACCGACCCGACGACGATGTCGGTGCCGAGCGCGGCGGGCGCGGCCACGCCCATCGAGGTGACGAGGAACCCGCCGACGAGCAGCCACGGCGAGCTCCCCGCCCCCACCTGGGTGACCACCAGCAGGCCGAGCCCGCCCAGCAGCAGCCCGCCGCCCATGACGACGCCGGGGCGGTACCGGGTGGCGAGCCGCGGCACCGCGAGCGTGGCCACCATCATCGCGAGCTGCAGCGGCACCAGAACCAGCCCGGCCTGCAGCACCGAGAGCCCGGCGACGAGCTGGAACCACTGGGTGGCCAGCAGGAACGTCCCGGCCATCACGACCCCGCCCGCCATGTTGAGCCCGAGGGCTCCCGCGACGGCGCGGCGGCGGAAGAGGCGCAGGTCGAGCAGCGGGTCGTCGAGGCGCAGCTGACGCCGGACGAACACGGCGCCGACGCCCAGGCCCAGCACGAGCGCCCCGAGGGACGTGGCGGCCCCGCCCCCGGCCGCGAGCTCCTTGAGTCCGTAGACGACGGGCAGGACGGCACCCAGCGAGAGCGCGACGCTGGCGAGGTCGAGCCGGCCGGCCGACGCGTCGCGGGCCTCGGGCAGCAGCAGCGGGCCCGCGACGAGCAGCAGCGCCATCACCGGGACACCGAGCAGGAACGCCGAACCCCACCAGAAGGTCTGCAGCAGCAGCCCGCCCGCGAGCGGGCCGACGCACATGCCGCCCATGAAGCAGGTCATCCAGATCGAGATCGCGGTGGCCCGTCGCCGGGGGTCGGGGAACATCGTGCTGATCAGCGCCAGGGTGGACGGCATGAGCGTCGCACCCGCGATCCCGAGCACGGCCCGGGCCGCGATCAGGGTGCCCGCCGAGCCGGCGAACGCCGCGACCACCGAGGCGACGGCGAACGCGGCACCGCCGATCAGGAGCAGGCGGCGTCGCCCGATGCGGTCGCCGAGCGTGCCCATCGTGACCAGGAACCCGGCGATCATGAAGCCGTAGACGTCCATCGCCCAGAGCTGCTCTGTCGGCCCGAGGTCGAGGTCGGCGCTCATCGCCGGGAGCGCGAGGTAGAGCACGCTCATGTCGAGCGAGAGCAGCAGCGTCGGCAGGGCGAGGACCGCGAGGCCGATCCAGGCGCGACGGTGGGTCGTGGACATGGGCCGACCCTAACGCAGGAAGTCCTGCTAGTGAACCGTCTAGTACGGAAAAAGTACTGACTAGACCTCGCTCACCCGACCCGCCTCGACGTGCCAGTGCCGCGTCGTCGACACGGCGGCGAGCATCCGGCGGTCGTGGGTGACGAGCAGCAACGTGCCCTCGTAGGCGTCGAGCGCCGACTCCAGCTGCTCGATCGCGGGCAGGTCGAGGTGGTTGGTCGGCTCGTCGAGCACCAGCAGGTTGACCCCTCGCGCCTGCAGCAGCGCGAGCGCGGCCCGGGTGCGCTCACCGGGCGAGAGCGACGCGGTGCCGCGGTGCACGTGCTCGGCGCCGAGCCCGAACTTCGCCAGCAGGGTGCGCACCTCCGCGATCGGCCAGCGGTCGACCTCGGGCTCCCGTGAGAAGGCGTCGAGGAGGGACGCGCCGGAGGAGAACAGCCCGCGGGCCTGGTCGACCTCCCCGACGACCACCGACGACCCGAGCGACGCGGACCCGGCGTCGGGGGCCAGGCGTCCCAGCAGCAGCGCCAGCAGCGTCGTCTTCCCCGCGCCGTTCGCGCCGGTGACCGCGACCCGGTCGCCGTAGTCGAGCTGCAGCGTCACCGGCCCGAAGCGGAAGTCCCCGCGCGCCACCACCGCGCCGGACAGCGAGGCCACCACGGTCCCGGAGCGCGGCGCCGCCGCGATCGTCATCCGCAGCTCCCACTCCTTGCGGGGCTCCTCGACGACGTCGAGCCGCTCGATCCGCCGCTCGGTCTGCGACACCTTCGAGGCCTGCTTCTCGGTGGCCTCGGCCCGGAACTTGCGGGCGTTCTTGTCATGGTCAGCTCGGCCGCCCTTTCGTCTCGCGTTCCGGACGCCGTGCTCCATCCAGTTGCGCTGCTCGTGCATCCGCGTGGTGAGGGCGGCCCGCTTGTCCGCGTACTCGTCGTAGGCCTCCCGTGCGTGCCGGCGCGCCACCTCCCGCTCGACGAGGTACGACTCGTACCCGCCGCCGTAGCGCGCCACCTGCTGCTGGGCGAGGTCGAGCTCGAGCACCTCGGTGACGGTGCGCGCGAGGAACTCCCGGTCGTGGCTGACCAGCACCGCCGGCGCCCGCAGCTCGCGGACGAACCGCTCCAGGCGCTCCAGCCCCGCGAGGTCGAGGTCGTTGGTGGGCTCGTCGAGCAGGAAGAGGTCGAACCGCGCGAGGAGCAGCGCCGCGAGGTTGACGCGCGCCGCCTGACCGCCGGAGAGGGCGGTCATGGCGGTGTCGTCGGCCAGGGCCAGCCCGAGGTCCGCCGCGACCTCCGGCACCCGGTCCTCGAGGTCGGCCCCGCCCAGGGCGAGCCAACGCTCCAGGGCGGTGGCGTAGCGGTCGTCCGCACCCGGTCCACCCTCGCCGAGCGCGGTCGTCGCCGCGTCCAGCTCGGCCTGCGCGGCCGCGACGCCGGTCCGGCGGGCGAGGAACCCGGCGACGGTCTCGCCGGGGCGTGGGGCCGGCTCCTGCGGCAGGTACCCGACGGTGGCGCTCGGCGGTGCGAGCTCGACGGTGCCCTCGTCCGGGACCGCGAGCCCGGCGAGGACGCGCAGCAGCGTCGACTTCCCGGCGCCGTTGGCGCCGACGAGCCCGACGACGTCGCCCGGGGAGACTGTGAGGTCGACCCCGGAGAAGATCGTGCGGGCGCCGTGGGCGGCCGAGACGCCCCGCGCGACGAGGGTGGCGCTCACGACGCCGACTCTATCCGCGTCGCGCGGTCCGACCCGGGGGCACCGGCCCTGAGCAGGCGGATTCCGCGTCGGAAATGCGCGTCCGGTCCGAGTGTCGTCGGCGGGTGCGCTCGGGGGCAGGCCGTACGCTCGCCTCCGTGCCTGCCTGGATCTGGTTCGTCGTGGCGCTGGTCGCCGCAGCCGGCGGCGCGCTGCTGCTCTGGTACGACCGCGCGCGCCCGACCCGCCGGGGCAACGGCCGGCGGGACTGGGCGGCGTCCAAGGGCTGGGAGTTCACCGACGCGCTGTCCTCGCCGCCGCACGCCTGGCGGTACGGCACGCTGCGCGGCGAGGGTCCGCGGCACGCCTACGACGTCGCGACCGGCGCCGTGCCCGGGCCCGGCGGACGCCGGCTGGGCTGCATCTTCGACCAGGAGCAGGACGGCGCCACCGTCGCGACGGTCGCCGCCGTGCGCGGCACCGTCGCGGTGCCGGTCGCGATCGAGCTCCGGCTGCCCGAGTCACCCCGTCCCGACGACGACGAGCTCGACAACCTCGGGCAGGTCGGGCGCCGGTACGCGTTCGTCAGCAACGCCATGGAGGGCCGCCGGCTGCTGACGCGGCAGGTGACCGAGGCGGCCGACCGGGTCGGCGCCGACGTCCCCCTCGTGTGGGCCGAGGACACCTGGGTGCTCGCCTCGCTCGACCCGGACGCCGACCCGGACCGCGTCGAGGGCCTCATCGAGTCGCTGGTGGACGTGTCCGCCGCGATCAAGGAGGCCGTCGAGGGGGGCGGCTCCCGCGGCGGGCCCGCTCCCGCGAGCGCCGGCAGCCCGGCGGACGAGGCCCCGACCGCCGTCGTGGCCGGCTCGCGCGCCGCGGCGCCGGCCGGGGACGACGCGCCGACGACGACCGTGCGCGGGTCCCGTGGGGACGACGCGCCGACCACGGCGGTGCGGGGCGCGGTCGACGAGGCCCCGACCACCACCATCGGCGGCCGCGGCTCGTCCGCAGGCGCGGGGCGGACCGAGGGGCGCGAGCGCGGCTCGGTGCGGGACCGCGACCGGGGCGCCGACCGCGGTGCCGGCCGCCCGGCCGTCGACGACGACGAGGACCTCGAGTACGACGAGGAGCTCGAGCGGTTCGCCTCCGGCGACGAGGACGCCAGCCCGTTCGCCCGCGGTGGCGCCGAGCCGACCCACCGCGACCGGCCGGGCGACATCCCCTACGACCTCGAGCAGGACGACCCCGGCACCGACGAGCCGCCCGGGGACCGGCGGTCGTCGAAGGGCAGCACCTGGCGCAGCGGCCCCTTCCGCGGCCGGTGACCCGCGTGGCCGGACGTCCCACCGCCCTCGTTACGGGCGCGAGCTCGGGGCTCGGCACGGAGTTCGCCGAACAGCTCGCGGGCCAGGGGTACGACGTCGTGCTCGTGGCGCGGGACGAGGCCCGGCTGCGGGCCGTCGCGGACCGGCTCGGCGAGCGCGGCGCCCACGCCGAGGTCCTCGTCGCGGACCTCGCCGACCCGACGGCCCGCGCACGCGTCGAGCGCCGCCTCGCCGAGCCCGCCGAGGGCGAGGCGCCGGTCGACCTGCTGGTCAACAACGCCGGCTACGGCACCGCCGGCGAGTTCACCGAGACCGATCCCGCCGTCCTCGCCGCCAACCACGAGGTCAACGTCAGCAGCGTGATGCTGCTGTGCCGGGCCGCGTTGCCCGGGATGGTCGAGCGCGGGCGGGGCGGGGTGATCAACGTGTCGAGCGTGTCGGGGTTCCTGCCCGGCCGCGGGTCGGTCTACGGCGCCGGCAAGGCCTATGTCACGGCGCTCTCGCAGAACCTCTACATGTCCGTGTACGGCACCGGGGTGCACGTCATGGCGCTGTGCCCGGGCTACACGAAGACCGACTTCCACCGGCGGCTCGGGCAGTCCCGCAAGGACGCGGGGTTCATGTGGCTCGAGGCCGACCGCGTGGTGGCCGACGGGCTCGCGGACTTCGCCCGGCGCCGCCCGCTCTCGATCCCGGGCGTGGGCTACAAGGCGATCGTCGTCGCCGCTCGGCACGCGCCCACGCGGATCGTCCAGGTCCTCGCCCGGCGCAGCGCCTCCGGGCGGGGCTGACCCGCCCGCCCGCCGGCCCGGGCGGGAGAATGCCGGGCATGAGCGACCGCACGAGCACGCGGGCCGCCGTCGGCGGGGGCCCGGACGTGGACCCCGCCGCCCGCGACCGCCTCGCCGTCCTGGCCCGCGAGCTCGCCGTCGTGCGCGGCCGCGTCACGCTGTCCTCGGGCCGCGAGGCCGACTACTACGTGGACATGCGGCGGATCAGCCTGCACCACGAGGCGGCGCCGCTGGTCGGGCGGCTGCTGCGGGAGATGACGGCCGACTGGTCCTACGACGCCGCCGGCGGGCTGACCATGGGCGCCGACCCGGTGGCCGCGGCCATCCTGCACGCTCCCGGGCCGCCGGTGGACTCGTTCGTCGTGCGCAAGGAGGCCAAGGCGCACGGCATGCAGCGGCGCATCGAGGGCCCGGACGTCGCCGGGCGCCGGGTGCTCGTCGTGGAGGACACCTCGACCACCGGCGACAGCCCCGTGACCGCGCTCGACGCGCTGCGGGAGGCCGGCGCGGAGGTCGTGGGGGTCGCGACGATCGTGGACCGGGCCACCGGCGCGGCCGAGGTGATCGAGGGGCGCGGCGTGCCCTACCGCTCGCTGCTCGGTCTCGCCGACCTCGGCCTGGCGTGACCGACGGAGGAGACGACGAGCCCGGACCCACCGAGTGGGGCGCCGACGAGGTCGGCGTCGGGCCCTGGCCGGGCGGCCCGGCGGCGTGGCCGGACGATCCACGGCTGGACCCGGAGCTGCTCGCGGGCGGCGACCGGCGCAACGTCGTCGACCGCTACCGCTACTGGCGCCGCGAGGCGATCGTCGCCGACCTCGACACCCGCCGTCACCCGTTCCACGTCGCGATCGAGAACCTGCACCACGACGCGAACATCGGGACCGTCGTGCGCACCGCGAACGCCTTCCTCGCGGCCGCCGTGCACATCGTGGGCCGGCGCCGCTGGAACCGCCGCGGCGCGATGGTCACCGACCGCTACCAGCACGTGGTGCACCACGCCGGGGTCGCCGACCTCGTCGCCTGGGCCCGCGCCGAGGACCTCGTGGTCGTGGCCGTCGAGAACGGGCCGGGCGCGGAGCCCCTGGAGACCACGGAGCTGCCGCGCCGCTGCCTGCTGCTCTTCGGTCAGGAGGGCTCCGGGCTCACGCCGGACGCCGCCGCGGCCGCGGACCTGGTCGTCTCGATCGCCCAGTTCGGCTCGACGCGGTCGATCAACGCCGGCGTCGCGGCGGGCATCGTCATGCACGCGTGGATCCGGGTCCACGCGGTCTGAGAGTCAGGCGTGCGGCGGGCGCTGGATACGGGTGGTCGGCGCGTCGTCGGCCGCGCCGTCCAGGGTGTCCTCGGCGAGGGGCGACGCCCCGAGCCTGCGCTCCCGGCGGGCCTGCAGCGCCTCGATCCCGATCGGGACCAGGGAGAGCAGGACCACGAGGATCAGCATCGCCTCGATGTTGTTCTTCACGACGTCGAACTGGCCGAGCACCGCGCCGAGCAGCGTCACCCCGGCCGCCCAGAGCAGGGCGCCGATCCCGGAGAAGAGCAGGAACCGCCGCGGCTCCATGCGCCCGACGCCCGCCATGACCGTGATGAAGGTGCGCACGATCGGCACGAACCGGCCGAGCACGATCGCGCGGTTGCCGTACTTGTCGAAGAACTTCTGGGTGCGGTCCACGTTCTCGCGCTTGAACAGCCGCGAGTTCGGCTTGTCGAAGATCGCGGGGCCGGCGGCACGCCCGAGGTAGTAGCCGCACACGTTGCCCGCGAACGCCGCGACGACGAGCACGACGCACGCCAGCCACAGCGGCGTCTCGATCAGGCCGGTCGTGGCGGCGAGGCCGGTGATGAAGAGCAGCGAGTCCCCGGGCAGGAAGAAACCGATCAGCAGACCGCACTCCGCGAAGATGATGAGCGCGACGCCGAGCAGGGCCCACGGGCCCAGGCTGGAGATGATGTAGCTCGGGTCGAGCCACTGCGGCCCCAGGGCGACGATGGTCGTGGCGTCGGCGAGCACGAGGCCCACGGTACTGGCCGCGGGTGTGGCCCCGATGTGCGCCCGGGGCCCGGCACGCGACCGGGATCAGGCGGGAAGCAGCAACGACAGCACGCCGATGGCGCCGCCGACCACCCCGCCCGCGAGGATCGCGACGAGGCTCCACCAGGTCACGGTGACCGCGCTCCACGCCACGGAGCCCGCGGGCGCCGCCGTCGGTGGTCCGGGGCGCATCGCGCCCGGCCGGGCCATCGGGCCCTGCGGGGCCGGCCCGGCGACGCCGAACCCGCCCGGGGTCGGTCCCGGGCGCACCGGCGCGGTCGGCGGGCCGGGGAGCACCGGGCCACGTGCGTACCCGGGCGGCGGGTGGCCCGGCGCGCCCGCGCGGGGTGACGGCACATCGGGTCGGGCGGGCTGGTCGGTGCGCTGCTGACCGGTGTGCTGCTGATCGGTGCGCTGCCGGTCGGACGCGGCCCGGTCGGTGTCCGACGGCGCGGTCGACTCGGGCCGGCGCACCCGGCCGAGCGGCCGGAACCGGCGCCGCCCCGACGACGGCGGGCCGTCCGAGCCGGTGTCCGTCCCCGGGGTTCCGGTGGGCGGGGCGGGTGTGTCGGCGCGCGGCGTGGACACGCCGCCCGCGGCGTGGGCCCGCAGCGCCTCGGACAGCAGCCGCTCGTCACTCATCGCCGGGGATGCTATCGGCGGACCGGGCCGCGTCCCAGAGCCGTGCGGGACAGCGGCGGCCCACCCGCGCCGGGCGGCGCCGTTCGGAGCAGTCGGTACCGCCCGTCGCCGCGACGCGCGCGGCTCGGCGATCCGCTCAGCCGGTGGCGACGATCTTGGATATCGCGTCGAGGCCGCGGCTCGCGGTCGACTTCACGGTGCCGCGGCTGATGCCGGTGGCCTCGGCGATCTCGGCCTCGGAGAGCCCCCCGTAGTAGCGCAGGACGAGGACCTCCCGCTGGCGGCGGGGCAGCTGGGAGAGGGCGGACACCACGGCCTGGTGCTCCGCGGACAGCATCGCGAGCGACTCGGCCGAGCGTGCGTCCGCGGTGTGCGGCGGGGTGTACTCCCGGGCCGTGCGGCGGCGGCGCAGCACCGACCGGGAGCCGTTGACCACCGCGGTGCGCAGGTAGCCGAGCGCGGCGTTCTCGTCGCGCAGCCGCGACCAGTGCCGGTGCAACCCCGTGAACGCCTCCTGGACGACGTCCTCCGCGGTCGCCGGGTCGTCCACCAGCAGGATCGCGAGCCGGACGAACCGCATCCGGTGCTCCCGGTAGAGGTCCTCCAGCGTCCGCGGGCCCGCCGGCTCGGCCTCGGGCTCCGGCGCCGCCCACGGACCGGGCGAGGCGGGGAACGCGGTGGGCCGGCCGGGCCCCGGGGCTCCGGGCCCGGCACCCGGACGAGCGGGGGCGAACCGGGCGGCCACGGGGGTGCGGGGATCCGGCCGCGACGCGGGAGGAGCCGCCGGATGCACGACGGAGGCATCGGCCCCCGTCACGGCATCGAGCGCACGCAGGCTGCCCAGCGTCCGTTCGATCGCGCTCTCCACCGGCTCGACCACGCTCCCGACGATAGCCCAGCCCCCCGACGGCCTCGGTCCGGAGGAGCGCCACCGCCCCGGGGTGACGCGCGGTGGCGGACTGGTCCACACCGGCGACCCGCGCTCCGCGACGTGACGTCCGCCCACGTCACGACGGGCGTGCGCGTCCCCTCCGGGCGGGCATACTGCGCGCGTCGGGTGTGTACCCCCGCACCCGGGACCAGGCCACCACCGGGCGCACGTCCTGCACGGCGCGCCCGAGAAGCACACGCGCCGACCAGGGAGCCCACCTCATGCCGATCGCGACCCCCGAGGTCTACAACGAGATGATCGACCGGGCGAAGGAGGGACGCTTCGCCTACCCGGCGATCAACTGCACCTCCTCGGAGACGGTCAACGCGGCGCTGCGCGGCTTCGCCGAGGCGGAGAGCGACGGCATCATCCAGTTCTCCACCGGTGGCTCGGAGTTCGGCTCCGGCCTCTCGGTCAAGGACATGGTCGTCGGCGCCTCGGCGCTGGCCGAGTTCGCGCACGTGGTGGCCGAGAAGTACTCGATCAACGTCGCCCTGCACACCGACCACTGCCCGAAGGACAAGCTCGACGCCTTCGTCCGCCCGCTGATCGCGATCAGCCAGGAGCGGGTGGACCGCGGCGAGAACCCGCTGTTCCAGTCGCACATGTGGGACGGCTCGGCGGTCGAGCTGCACGAGAACCTCGCGATCGCGCAGGAGCTCCTCGAGAAGGTCGCCAAGGCGCGGATGATCCTCGAGGTGGAGATCGGCGTCGTCGGCGGCGAGGAGGACGGCATCTCGGCCGACAGCGACGACAAGCTGTACACCGCCCCCGGCGACTACGAGGCCACCGTCGAGGCGCTCGGTGCGGGCGACAAGGGCCGCTACCTGCTGGCGGCCACCTTCGGCAATGTCCACGGCGTCTACAAGCCGGGCAACGTCGTGCTCCGGCCCGACGTGCTGAAGAAGGGTCAGGAGGTGGCCAGCGCGAAGCTGGGGCTGCCCGAGGGCTCGAAGCCGTTCGACCTCGTCTTCCACGGCGGGTCCGGCTCGCTGCTCGAGGAGATCCACGAGGCGCTCGACTACGGCGTGGTCAAGATGAACGTCGACACCGACACGCAGTACGCCTTCACGCGCCCGATCGCCGGGCACATGTTCACGAACTACGACGGTGTGCTGAAGATCGACGGCGAGGTCGGCAACAAGAAGGTCTACGACCCGCGCAGCTACCTCAAGGCCGCCGAGCAGGGCATGGCCGACCGCGTCGTCACGGCCTGCGAGAACCTCCGTTCGACGGGGCAGTCGCTCGGGAAGTGACCGCGTTCGCCCCGGCACGAGGGGAGCCCTCGGTCGCGAAGAGCGGCCGGGGGTTACCCTCGCGCGGTCCGGGGCCACGGCGGCGGGATGATGGGGGCATGACCATCCCCACCGGTCCCGGCGCCTCGCACGGCCACAACCTCCTCGGCCCCCAGCCCACGCTGCTGCCCGCCGACCCCGAACCGCAGGGCCGCCTCGACGCCGGCGAGGACCCGGCCGCCGTCGCCGCGGACCACCCGACGTCGAGCGCCGCCTGGGCCACGCTCGCGGAACGCGCCCTCGACTCCGGGGAGACGATCGCGGCCTACGCCTACGCCCGCACCGGCTACCACCGCGGACTCGACCAGCTGCGCCGCAACGGCTGGAAGGGCTTCGGCCCGGTCCCGGTCGACCACGCGCCCAACCAGGGGTTCCTGCGGGCCGTGGCGGTGCTGGCGAAGGCGAGCGCGTCCATCGGCGAGACCGACGAGGCGGTGCGGTGCCGTCAACTGCTCGACGACTGCGACCCGACGGCGGCCGCCGCGCTCGGCGTCGTCTGACGGGCGTCCGGGGTCAGGAGACCCGGCGCAGCGGCTCGTCGACGACGGCCTGGGGGCCCACGTCGACGATCATCGGGGCCGGATCGGCCACCGGCTGCAGGTGACGCTGCGCAACCGGCTTCGCCGGCGCCGCCTCGAGCCGCAGCGGCGGGCGCACCGGGCGCCGGCGGGTCCGGGTGTCGAGGAACTGCGTCTCGAAGCGCTCCATGAGCATGGTCGCGATCAACAGGAGCACCGGGATGAGGACCGCGACCAGCATGAACAGAACGTACCCCGCTTCGGACCGGTCCGAACCCCTCCGTCCTCGAGGTCCGTACGAACGTCGCAATGCGGCTACGCCGGGTGTGTCAGCGATCACCGGTCACCCACATGCGCGACGGCGGTGTGATGACCTCGGGTCACCGACGGTCATGACGAGGAGTGGTCGTCGGCGAAGCCGGTCGCTGCCGCGGCCGGGCGCACCAGCGTCCAGTCGACCGTGTGCCGGTACCAGCTCCGCCGCTCCAACGGGCGGTCGTCGTCGACCCCGTCGCGACGCAGCGACGCCGGGGCGCACCCGATCGTCGCGGCCCGGCCCCGGGCCGCGCGCTCGGCGCCCGCCCGCAGCCCGGCGAGGCGCCGCCGGCCGGTGACGGTGACCGCGACGCCGCCGACCTCGACGGGCCCGCCCTCGGGATCGGGGCGGACGACGAGCCCCGCGGCACGGCCACGCAGCACCTCGTGCTCGTCGCAGTAGACGACGCCCTCGACGGGGCCGACGACGTGGGCGCCCGCGACGACCCCGCCGCGGTCGTCGCGCAGCAGCGGCGCGGGCGACGCCACGCCGACGCGCACGACCTCGAGCGCGGCCGACCGGTCGGTGGGCAGCCGCCAGACCCGGGCGGCCTCCGAGCCCGCGTCCGGGAGGAACGCGACCGGGACGTCGAGGCGCTCGCGGCGCAGCAGGCGCACGAGCACGGCGGCGAGGTCGGCGTCCGTGCCCGCGACGACGAGCCGGCCGCCGGCGGCCGGGTCGAGCGTCGCGGCGTCGAGGACCGGGTCGACGTCCGGGCGCCCCGGCCGCGGCGGGACGGCGGCCACGGGCGCCCCGTCGAGGGCGTCGGCCAGGTCCCCCC
>NZ_JBVPVA010000634.1:0-2049 GCF_055612215.1 Actinomycetospora sp.
CCCCCGACGCCCCGCACCCGGGCGTCGTCCTGCACGCGGTGGCCGCCCTGGAACTGATCCAGGCCTGCGCCCTCGTGCACGACGACCTCATCGACGACTCGCTGCTGCGCCGGGGCAAGCCCACGGTCCACGCGCTGTGGACGGCCCGGCACCGCGAGCGGGGCTGGATCGGCTCGTCCGAGCGCCTCGGCGCCGCCGTCGCGGTCCTCGTGGGCGACGTGGCGCTGGCCTGGGCCGACGACATGCTCCGCGCCGCGGGCCTCGACCCGGTCGCCCTGGCGCGGGCGACCCCGGTGTGGGAGTCCATGCGCACCGAGCTGCTCGCCGGGCAGTTCCTCGACGTCGTCGGGCACGCCACCGACCTCTCGACGCCCGAGGGCGTGCTGCGCATCAGCCGGTACAAGACCGCGGCCTACACGATCGAGCGCCCGCTGCACCTCGGCGCCGCGCTCGCGGGCGCGGACGACGACGTCGTGGCCGCCTACCGGGGCTTCGGCACCGACCTCGGCATCGCCTTCCAGCTGCGCGACGACCTGCTCGGCGTCTTCGGGGATCCGGCGGTCACCGGGAAGCCCGCGGGCGACGACCTGCGCGAGGGCAAGCGGACCCTGCTCGTCGCCCTGGCCCGCCAGCACCCCGCCGGGGCCGCCACCGCCGCCGTCGAGCACGCCCTCGGCAAGCCGGACCTCACCCCGGAGGACGTCGGGGCCGCACGCGACGCCCTGACCGACCTCGGGGTCGTCGCCGAGGTGGAGGAGCGCATCACCGCGCTGACCACCTCGGCCCTCGACGCCCTGGGCGGGGTCGACCTCGACCCGGACGCCCGCGAGCGGCTCGTCGCGCTCGCCACCGCCGCCGTCCAGCGCACGCGCTGATGTCCGCGCCGATCCGTCGGCGCACGAGGAGTTCCTCCATGTCGCCACGCCGCACCGTCGGACCGTCACGCCGCGTGGTCGTGGTCGGGGCCGGGCTCGCGGGCCTGACCGCCGCACTGCACCTGCGCGGCGCCGGCTGCGAGGTCACCGTCGTCGAGCGCGAGCCGTTCGCCGGGGGGCGCGCGGGACGCCTCGACCTCGAGGGCTTCCGCTTCGACACCGGCCCGACCGTGCTCACGATGCCCGACCTGCTCGAGGCGCCCCTGTCCGCCGTCGGGGAGAAGCTCGGCGACCGGCTCGACCTGGTCCGCCTCGACCCCGCCTACCACGCCCGCTTCGCCGACGGGTCCGCGATCGACGTGCACACCGACGCCGACGCGATGGAGCAGGAGGTCCGGGAGAAGGTCTCGGCGGCCGACGCGGCCGGGTACCGGCGGTTGCGCGAGTGGCTCGGCGAGCTCTACCGCGTGCAGATGGCGACGTTCATCGACGCCAACTTCGACTCCCCGCTCGACGTCCTCTCCCCCGACCTGGCCCGTCTCGGCGTCCTCGGCGGCTTCGGGCGCCTCGGCCCGCGCATCGCGAGGTTCATCGACGACGAGCGCCTGCGCCGCATCTTCTCCTTCCAGGCGCTCTACGCCGGGGTCCCGCCGGCCAAGGCCCTCGCGGCCTACGCCGTGATCGCCTACATGGACACGATCGCGGGCGTCTACTTCCCGCGGGGTCGCGACGGGGCGCCCGGCGGGGTCCGCGCGCTGCCGCAGGCCTACGCCGACGCGGCCGTCGACGCGGGGGTCGAGCTGCGGCTCGGGACCGAGGTCACCGAGCTGGAGCGGGCCGGCGACCGGGTCACCGCGGTCGTGACCGACCAGGGTCGACTCCCCGCCGACGCCGTCGTGCTCACCCCGGACCTGCCCGTCGTGCACCGCCTGCTCGGGCGGGCGCCGCGGCGCGGGCGGCCGCTGCGCTGGTCGCCCTCGGCCTTCGTGGTGCACCTGGGCCTGGACCGCCCGCAGCCCGACCTCGGCCACCACACGATCTCGTTCGGCTCGGCCTGGGCGTCCACCTTCGACGAGATCATCACCGACGGCCGGCTCATGTCCGACCCGTCGCTGCTGGTCACCAGGCCCACCGCCACCGACCGGTCGCTGGCGCCGCAGGGGCGCGACCTGCT
>NZ_JBVPVA010000647.1:0-2086 GCF_055612215.1 Actinomycetospora sp.
GGGGCCGTCACGCCCATGGCCGAGGCGCTCGACCGGGTGCGCGCCGGCGAGGACGACCCCGCCTGCGCGCGCTGCGGCGGGGTGCTCAAGGCGACGACGATCATGTTCGGCGAGATGCTCGACATGGACGTCCTCGAGCGCTCCCGGCGGGCGGCGCTGGACTGCGACGTGTTCCTCGCCGTCGGGACCTCGCTCGGCGTGCACCCCGCGGCCGGGCTCGTCGACCTCGCGGCGATGGCCGGCGCGGAGGTCGTCATCGTCAACGGGGAGCCCACGCCCTACGACCGGGTCGCCGCCGTGGTGCTGCGCGGCGGGATTTCCGAGGTCCTCCCGGCGATCCTGTGACCGGGGGTCGAGGTTGCGTTCGAGTGCACTCGAAGGCCTAGCGTCGCTCTCGTGCCTGGTTCGATTCTCGGAACGTCCGTCCGCCGCGTCGAGGACCCGGAGCTCATCCGCGGTCACGGCACGTACGTCGACAACATCGTGCCCCCGGGCGCGCTGCACGTGGTCTTCGTCCGGTCCCCGCTGGCGCACGCCCGCCTCGAGGCCGTCGACGTCGACAAGGCCCGCGAGGCGCCCGGCGTCGTCGCGGTCCTGACCGGCGCCGACCTCGCCGACCTGCCCGACCACCGCCCCTTCATGGTGCTCAACGACGCCTGCGCGCGCCCGCTGCTCGCCCGCGGGAAGGTGCGCTTCGTCGGGGACATGGTCGCGGCGGTCGTCGCCACCACCCGCGCCGAGGCGGTCGACGCCGCCGAGCTCGTCGAGGTCGACTACGACCCGCTGCCCGCGGTCGTCGACCCCGAGGCCGCGCTCGCCGACGGCGCCCCGCTGCAGTTCGAGGAGCTCGGCTCCAACCTCGCGAGCGGCGTGCGCGACCCCGACGACGTGCACCCGCTCGAGGGCGCCGACGTCGTCGTGCGCGCCCGCATCGTCAACCAGCGCCTCGCCGTCGCGCCCATGGAGGGCAACTCGGTGACGGCGCTGCCGGGCGGTCCCGCGGGGGAGGGTGCCGACGACGCCTACGACATGACCGTCCAGGTCTCCACCCAGATGCCGCACGGGCTGCGCGACCAGGTCGCCCGGCAGTGGGGCTGGGAGCCCGAGCGGGTCCACGTCGTCGCCCCGCACGTGGGCGGCGGGTTCGGCGGCAAGGCCGGTCTCGCGCCGGAGCACGCCGTCGTCATCGAGGCCGCGCGCCGGCTGGGCCGTCCGGTGACGTGGACGGAGACCCGTTCCGAGAACCTCACCGCGATGCCGCACGGCCGTGGGCAGGTGCAGTACGGCGAGCTGGGGCTGCGCCGCGACGGGACGATCGTCGGGCTGCGGGCCCGGGTCGTCGGCGACGCCGGGGCCTACGCGGGCTTCGGCGGCGCGCTCGCCCTCGGCCCCACCCGCAACATGGCCCAGGGCGTCTACCGGATCCCGACGATCGCCTACGACGCGGCCGCCGCCCTCACCACGACGACGCCGATGGGCGCCTTCCGCGGGGCGGGCCGGCCGGAGGCGGCGGCGATGCTCGAGCGGCTGATGGACCTGGCCGCGCGTGAGCTGGACATGGACCCGGCCGAGCTGCGCCGGCGCAACTTCCTCGCCCCCGAGGACTTCCCGCTGACGACGGTCACCGGCTCGCTCTACGACTCCGGCGAGTACGCGAAGTCGCTGGACAAGGCCCTCGAGCTGGCCGGGTACGACGAGCTGCGGCGCGAGCAGGCGGCCCGGCGCGAGCGCGGCGACCGGGTCGCGCTCGGCATCGGCCTCGCGGTCTACGTCGAGGTCACCGCCGGGGGCGCGGCCCAGGAGTACGGGAAGGTGTCGGTCGACGACGACGGCGGGGCCACGGTCGCCGTCGGGACCTCCGGGCACGGGCAGGGGCACGCGACGTCGTTCGCGATGATCGTCGCCGACCGGCTCGGCATCCCGATGGACCAGGTGCGCTTCGTCCAGTCCGACACCGCCGTCGTGCCGCACGGCGGCGGGACGGGCGGCTCGCGGTCCCTGTAGCTGGCCGGGTCGAGCGTGCTGGTCGCGGCGGACACCGTGATGGCGCGGGCGCGCGAGGTCGTGGCGACGGTGCTGGAGGCCT
>NZ_JBVPVA010000671.1:0-4469 GCF_055612215.1 Actinomycetospora sp.
CCGGTCGAGCCGGGTCCCGAGCGCGGTCGCGGCGATCTGGGCGTGCACGGTGGCCGTGCCGTTGCCGAACTCGGCGGTGCCGACCCGGACCCGGTAGCCGCCGTCCGGCTCGAGCGTGACCGTCGCCTGCGAGCGGTGCCCCCGGGGCGGGATCGTCGCGATCATCGCGACCGCCATCCCCTCCCCGACCCGCCACGACGGGCCGTCCGGCGCCGGATCACCGCCCCGGCGCAACGCCGCCTGCGCGAGGTCCAGGCACTGCGGCAACCCGTCGGAGCCGAACCGCAGGTCGTCGGGGTGCTCGGCTGGGTCGGCGGCGGCGACGAACGCGTCCCCGGGGCGCACCACGGTCCGTCGGCGCAGGTCGAAGGGGTCGACGCCGAGCTCGCGGGCGAGGTCGTCGAGGGCCGACTCGATCGCGAACTGCACCTGCCCCAGCCCGTACCCGCGGAACGCGCCCGACGGCGGCGTCGTCGTGTAGACCGCCTCGGCGTCGACGCGCTTGTTCGCGCAGCGGTAGAGCGCCATCGACTCGTGGCAGCCGTGGAACATCACGCCCGGCGAGTGGTTGCCGTAGGCCCCGGCGTTCGAGAGCACGTCGATCGCGAGCGCGGTCAGCGTGCCGTCCGGGGTCGCCGCCGCGGTGACCGAGACCCGCATCGGGTGCCGGGTCGGGGTCGCGGTGAGCGACTCGCTCCGGGTCAGCTCCCACTGCACCGGGCGGCCCGTGGCCACCGTGGCCAGCGCGGCGAGGTCCTCGGTGAGCAACTCCTGCTTCGAGCCGAACCCGCCGCCGACGCGGGCCGAGAACACCCGGACCGACTCCCGCTCGCGGCCCAGCAGCCGCGCGAGCTCGTCGCGCACGAGGAACGGGACCTGGGTCGAGGTGCGGACGACGAGCCGGCCGTCGGCGTCCACCCAGGCCCGGCTCGCGTGCGTCTCCAGCGACGACGGCGACACCCGCCCGGTGTGCCAGGTGCCGGTGACGACGGCGCCGCCGGCCTCCCGAGCTGCGGCGATGCCCGCCCCGACGTCGCCGACGCCCTCGTGGATCGCGGCGACGACGTTGTGGGCCGGGTCGAGGATCCGGCACTCCGGGCCCTTGTCGCCGTGCACCGGCGTGGCGCCCCGGGCGGTCTCCGGGTCGAGCACCGGCTCGAGGGGCTCGTACTCCACGACGACCGCGCGGGCGCCCGCCTCCGCGGCGGCGAGGTCGGTCCCGACGACGGCGGCCACGCGCTGGCCGTGGAAGCGGACGACGTCGTCGAGGATCCGGGTGTCGTCGGGGTCGTCGAGCCGGTCCTCGTGGCGCGCGGTCGAGAAGAGCGTCGCCGGCACGTCGGAGTGGGTGAGGACGGTCAGCACCCCCGGGACCGCGAGGGCCGGGCCGGTGTCGATCGAGACGATCCGGGCGTGGGCGTGGGGGCTGCGCACGACGACGAGGTGCGCGAGGTCGTCCGGGGTCGGACCGTCGAGGGTGTAGGGCTCGGCGCCGCGGACGATGCGGCCGGACGCGGGCGCCGGGGCGGGCGCGCCGAAGGACCCGACGTCGGGGGGCGACACGGTGGTCCGGCCGTCGAGGGCGTCGCCGACCGCGCGGTAGCCGGTGCAGCGGCAGAGGTTCCCCTGCAGGGTGCGGGCACGGGCGGTCGGGTCGGCGAGGCGGTCGGCGAACGCGCTCGCCGTCGTCACCATCCCCGGCGTGCAGAACCCGCACTGGAAGCCGGCGGCCGCGACGAAGCGCTCGCGGACGTCGTCGGGACCCTCCGGCAGCCCGGCCGCGGTCGTCACCTCCGCGTCCGCCGCGCGCACGGCGGGGTAGAGGCAGGAGTGCACCGGAGTGCCGTCGACGAGGACGGTGCAGGCGCCGCAGTCCCCGGAGTCGCAGCCCTTCTTCACCGCGTGGTGGCCGTGCTCGCGCAGGTAGGTGCGCAGGCACTGCCCCGGCCGCGGGCCCTCGGGGAGCGGGGCGCCGTCGACGCGGGTCACCGCAGCTCCGTCCGGATCTCCTCGGCGAGGTGGCGGGTCATCGCGTGGCGCCATGCCGGGGAGCCGTGCGCGTCGTCGTACCAGCCGCCGTGGGTGTCGGCGAGGGCGTCGACGTCGGCGGCCAGCCCGTCCGCCGAGGGGATCGTGGCGTAGCGCAGCACGGCGGGCCGCGGCAGGGCGGCGGTCACCGCGAGGGTGAACGCCCCGTCGGTGTGGCCGTCACGACGGCCCGCGAGCAGCACCGCCGAGCGGCCGAGCGGGGAGAGCGAGGCCTTGCGCAGCGCCGTGCGCCCACGCAGCGCCGCGGCGGGCAGGTGGACCGCGCGGAGCAGGTCGCCGGCCGCGAGGGTGGTGCGCTGCGGTCCGGCGACGAGGTCGACCACCGGCTCGCGACGCTCCCGGCCGGCGGCGTCCCAGACCACGGCGACGCCGTCGAGCGCGGCCGCCATCGTGATCATCGGGCCGGCCGGCAGGGCGAGGCAGACGTTGCCGCCGACCGTCGCGACGTGCCAGACCTTCCGGGACCCGACGAGCGCCTCGCAGCACTCGGCGAGCAGTGGCAGCGCCGGCCACTGCGGGTGTCCGGCCGGGTCGAGGTCGGCGAGCTCGGCGAG
The DNA here is from genome assembly GCF_055612215.1 of Actinomycetospora sp. NCBI lineage: Bacteria > Bacillati > Actinomycetota > Actinomycetes > Pseudonocardiales > Pseudonocardiaceae > Actinomycetospora > Actinomycetospora sp. Next base: position 2,604 of record NZ_JBVPVA010000671.1, read on the forward strand.
GGTGGCGGTGGCCGCGACCGTGAGGCCGTCGTCGTCCGCGGTGAACGGGGTCCAGCCGGCGGCGGTGAGGTCGACCAGCCCCCGCAGGTGCGGCTGGGGCACCGAGAACAGCCAGGTCCCGCCCCCGAGCAGGGCACGGTCGGTCCCCAGCCCCGGCAGCAGCGCCCGGACCTCGTCGTCGCCTCCCGGCCGGTCGAGGGTCTCGACGGTGGGCAGATCCATCGTCGTCTCCTGCCGGCTAGTAGTGGACGCGGTCGGTCTTGGCGAGCCACGCGTCGAACGGGGCCTGCGGATTCAGCTCGAGCGACGCCCCGAGGGCCTCGACCCGCGTCGGCCAGGTGCCGGGGTCGCGGGCGAACAGCTCGTAGAACTCGCGGTCATCGAACCCGCCGCGGGCCGCGTCGTGGCGGTCGGCGGCGAACACCACCCGATCGAGGCGGGCCCACAGCGACGCCGAGACGCACAACGGGCACGGTTCGCAGCTCGCGTAGAGGGACGCGCCCGCCAGCGAGAAGTCGCCCCGCTCTCGGCAGGCGGTGCGGATGGCCGTGACCTCCGCGTGCGCGGTCGGGTCCATGTCCCGGGTGACGCGGTTCTGCCCACGGGCGATCACGGCGCCGTCGGCGACGATCACCGCGCCGAAGGGGCCGCCGCCGTCCGCGACGTTCTGCTGGGCGAGCGCCACGGCCTCGGCGAGCCAGGTCTCGTCGGTCGGCGCACTCACCGGACGCTCCCTGCAGCGGTCCGGACGCGGGCGGCCTCGCGCTCGGCGGAGGCGTTGAGCGTGCCGCCGCGGCTCCCGGCGAGCTTGGCGTCGAGGTGCTCGCGGACCGTCGTCGGCGGATACGGGTGCGCGCCCTCGAGCGGGAGGGTCTCGACGACGGCGTCGAGGTCGCCGTCGTGGAAGAAGGCGGCGGAGCGGCGGCGCCGGATGCTGAGTCCACCCCCCGGGCGTTCCTCGATCGGCGGCTTCACCCGGTGCAACGTCGAGAGCCACCGGTCGCCGGTCAGGCGGGCGGTGAGGTCGCCCAGGTTGACCAGCAGCGCGCCGTCGGCGGGCAGCACGTCGTGCCACACCCCGTCGTCGGGACCCAGGACCTGCAGCCCGGCGACCTGGTCCGCCCAGAGCACGGTGACGATCCCGTAGTCGGCGTGCTCACCCATGCCGGTGAGGTCGGCGCTCTCGGGGAGGTCCTGTTCCTCGTCGGGGCGAGCGGAGCGACGGGGGATGTGGTCCAGCGCGTAGTTGTTCATCCGCAGCACCTCGACGGGGTCGTGGGCGAGGCGGGCGAAGGTGTCCGGGGCGAGGCCGAGCGCGTCGGCGAAGGCGGTCGTCAGGGTCCGCGCGACTCGCTGGGCCTCGGCGAACCACGCCTCGACCCGCTCCCGGACGCCCTCGACGGCGGGCCAGCGGTTGCCGTCGCCGCCGCTCGCGGGCCCGTCGGCGGCGGTCCCGACGTTGAACGCCTCGAAGAAGTCGTTCATCCGCGTGGCCTGCTCGACGCCGAGGCTGCGGCTCACCGACTCACTGCGTGGCGGGCTGTAGCCGCGATTGGTGCCGTCGGTGACGACGAGGGCCTTCTTCTCCGGCATGGACAGGGCGAAGACGTCGTCGATCGCGGAGGCCAGCCCGGCGACGACGCGATCGGGCACGCCGTGGCCCACGACCTGCACGAACCCGACGGTGCGGCACGCCTCGTCGAGGGCCGCAGCGGTGCGGCGGCGGGCGTCGGGATCGCCGTCGGGGTCGACGTACGGCGCGAGGTCGACGGTCGGGACGGTGAACATCGCGGACCTCCGTGGCGGATCGGGTCTGGGCGGGCGGCCACGGTGCCGACCGCCCACTGTAGGTCGGGGGCGGCCACG
>NZ_JBVPVA010000719.1:0-1396 GCF_055612215.1 Actinomycetospora sp.
GTTCATCGCGAACCAGTTGCTGTTCACCTACCTCAACCAGGCCGTCGGCATGTTCGAGTCGCACTACGCCGGGCGCGAGGACCTCGACGCCGCGATGAAGTACGGCTGCGGCTACCCGATGGGCCCCCTCGCGCTGATGGATCTCATCGGCCTGGACACCGCCTACGAGATCCTCGAGGAGATGTACCGGCAGTCGCGCAACCAGCGGCACGCGCCGGCCCCGATCCTCAAGCAGATGATCACCGCGGGCCTGCTGGGCCGGAAGAGCGGTCGCGGCTTCTACACCTACGCCGAGCCCGGGTCGTCCGAGGTGGTGGCCGACGCCCTCACCCCGCCGCCGCCCGGCGCCGACGACGCCACGCTGCGGCCGATCAGCCGCGTCGGCGTGGTCGGCACCGGCACGATGGCCACCGGCATCGCCGAGGTCTTCGCGAAGTCCGGGTACGACGTCGTCGTGCGCGGGCGCTCGGAGTCCAAGGGCGAGGGCGCCGTGGCCGCGGTGCGCAAGTCGCTGGAGAAGGCCGTCGTCAAGGGCAAGCTCAGCGAGGCCGACCGCGACGAGACCCTCGGGCGCATCAGCACCACGGTCGACTTCTCGGGCCTGGCCGAGTGCGACATCGTCGTCGAGGCCATCGCCGAGGACCTCGAGGTCAAGCAGGCGGCGTTCTCCGCGCTCGACGAGGTGTGCAAGCCCGGCACGATCCTCGCGACGACCACCTCGTCGCTGCCGGTCGTGGAGTGCGCCGCGGCGACCTCCCGGCCCAGCGACGTCATCGGCATGCACTTCTTCAACCCGGCCGCGGTGATGAAGCTGGTCGAGGTCGTCTCGCCGATCACGACGGCCCCCGAGGTCACCGCGACCGTGCGGGCGCTGTGCGCGCGGATCAAGAAGAACCCGGTGCTCTGCGGCGACCGCGCCGGCTTCATCGTGAACGCGCTGCTGTTCCCCTACCTCAACGACTCCGTGTCGATGCTCGAGGCGCACTACGCCACCGTCGACGACATCGACTCGGCGATGAAGAACGGGTGCGGCCTGCCCATGGGGCCGTTCGCGCTGCTCGACGTGGTCGGCCTGGACGTGTCGCTGGCGATCGAGCGCTCGCTCTACCAGGAGTTCCGCGTGCCGGGCTTCACGCCGGCGCCGCTGCTCGAGCACCTCGTGACGGCGGGCCGGCTCGGGCGCAAGACCAAGCACGGGTTCCGCGACTACAGCTGAGGGCATGGCACGACGCAACCGACGGGCAGCGGACGGGGAGACCCGTCCGCTGTTCGGCGGCGCCCTGTCCTACGTGGAGCGGGCCGGCCGACGGTGGGCGGTGCGGTCGATCAGCGGGTCCGCGGCGGCCAAGACCTACCGCTGCCCGGGGTGCAACCAGGAGATCCGACCCGGCGTCGC
>NZ_JBVPVA010000857.1:0-3553 GCF_055612215.1 Actinomycetospora sp.
CGCGGCACCATGAGCCGCCACGAACTCGTGGAGCCGGGGTCGATGGAGTTCCCGCGCATCGACGGCCGCCGCCTCGGCGACCGGCACGGGGTGATCGCCGTAGGCACGACGAGCGGACGGGAGACGCTGGTCTCCGGGGACCACGACGAGCTCATGTGGCTGGACTCCCGGACCGGGTCCACCACGGCCTGGGACGCCGGCGGGCTCGCGGTCGGCGAACCGACGTTCGTGCCCCGCCCCGGCGACCCGGACGAGTCCCACGGCTGGTGGGTCACGTTCGCGATCGACCGCGCCGACGAGACGAGCTGGTGGCTCGTGATCCCGGCTGCGGACCCGGCGAGCGGACCGGTCGCCCGGGTGCGCATCCCGACCCGCGTGCCGCTGGGCCTGCACGGGTGCTGGTTGCCGAGCGAGGAATAGCCCGGTCGCACCGGTGGACGGGGAGGAGCCTGGGGTGGAACTGTTCGGCGAGGCGACCGTGGCGGACCCCTACACGGTGTTCGGGGCGTTGCGCGAGAGCGATCCGGTGCACTGGAGCGACGAGGTCGACGCCTTCGTGCTGACCCGTTTCGCCGACGTCCGGGCCGTCCTGCACGACGTGCGCTTCTCGTCACGGGTGCTCGACGCCACCACCTCCGACGGGACCACCTCGGAGGAGCACGCGGGAACCGGCGTCACCGCGACCCGCACCTCCGAGGTGCTCGCCGCGGCCTACACGTTCGTCAACCACAGCCTCGTCTTCGCCGACGCGCCCGAGCACACCCGCCTCCGGCGGCTGGTGGCGCACGCGTTCGTGCCCTCGGCCATCGCCGCGCTGCGCCGCCCGATCGAGTGGCACGTCCGGCGCCTGCTCGACGCGGCCGGCCCGACCTTCGACGTCATCGGCGCCCTGGCCGAGCCGCTGCCGATCGCCGTGCTCGGCGACCTGCTCGGGGTCGCGCTGCTCGGGGAGGACGGGCGGCGTCTCAAGCGCGCCTGCGACGACTTCCTGCTGCCCTGGGGTCGGGACGTCTCCACGCTCTCGGCGGCGGAGCGGGATGCCGCCGCGGCCGCCGGTCAGGACCTGCGTGGCTTCGTCGACCGCGTCCTGGACGGTGCGACACCCGCGGCGGGTGGCGACGGGGTCGTGGACCGGCTCGTGGCGGGCGAGGCCAGTGACCACCTCACCGCCGAGGAACTCTTCGCCACCATCGTCCTGCTGCTCATCGCCGGCCACGAGAACCTGACGAGCCTGCTCGGCAACGGGGTGGCGCTGCTCATGGGGCTGCCGGAGGTCCGCGCCGACCTGCGGGAGCACCCCGAGCACTGGCCGGCCGCGGTCGACGAGCTCCTCCGCCTGGTGACCCCCAACCAGTTCATCCGCCGCGTGGCCCGCGAGGACGTCCGGTTCGGCGATGCGCTGGTCCCGTCCGGCGCCACGGTCGTCCTCGTGCTGGCCGCGGCCAACCGCGACCCCGACCGCTTCCCCGACCCGGACGCGTTCGTCCTCGACCGTCCCGACCGCCGGGACGTGGCCCTCGGCCAGGGACCGCACTACTGCCTCGGCGGTCCGCTCGCCCGGCTCGAGGCCGAACTGGCCCTGCGCATCCTCGTCGAGCAGCACCCGACGCTCACGCCCACCGGGCCCGCGCGCTACGCCGCGAACCTCAACCTGCGCCTCATCGACTCCCTGCCGGTCACGACGATCCCGTCCCGGTGAGGGTGGCCCCACCGGTGGCCGGGGTGCCGCGGCGGGTGGATGCTCCGGCGGGTGCCGACCGATCGACGTGACGTGACGGGCGAGAGCCGGGAGGTGCTGGACTCGTTCCGCTGCGGGGACCAGGCCGCGTTCGTCGGGGTGGTCGAACGGTATCGCGGTGAGCTGCGGGTGCACTGCTACCGGCTGTTGGGCTCCGTGCAGGACTCCGAGGACCTGGTGCAGGAGACGTTCGTGCGGGCGTGGCAGGCGCGCGGGGGGTTCCAGGGCCGCTCGACGGTCCGCGCGTGGTTGTACCGCATCGCGACCAACGCCTGCCTCGACGTGGTGGCCCACCGGCGGCGCCGGTCCCTGCCGTACCAGCTCTCCGGCCCGTCGGACCCGGAGACCGCGCTGCCGGCGCGGCCCGAGCCGGTCTGGCTCCAGCCCTGCCCGGACCGGCTGCTGGAGTCGGCGTCCGAGCCGGTGGCTCCCCGCGAGCACGGGCCCGAGGCGGTGGCGCTGTCACGGGAGACCGTCGAGCTGGCCTTCATCGCGGCGCTGCAGACGTTGCCGGCCCGGCAACGCGCAGCCCACGTGCTGCGCGACGTGGTGGGGTGGTCGGCGGCCGAGGTCGCCGAGGCACTGGACACGACGGTGGCCGCGGTCAACAGCGCCCTGCAGCGGGCCCGGGCGACGGTCCGCGCCCAGCTCGGCGGTCCGCGGGGCCGGTGGTCGCGACCCGAGGTCCCGCCGGGGGAGGAACGGGAGGTCCTGGAGCGGTTCATGGACGCCGTGGAGCGGGGCGACACCGCGGCGATCGCGGAGCTGGTGCTCGTCGACGTCCGCGGAGCGATGCCGCCCTATCCGATGTGGTACTCGGGGCGGGACAGCCTGGTGGCGACCCTCGCCCGTGGCTTCGCGCTGGTCGGCGGGTTCCGGACCGTGGCCACCCGGGCCAACCGGGCACCGGCGGTGGCGCTGTACCACCGCGCTCGGGGTGCCTCGCCGACGACGCCGTGGGACGCGACGGCCATCAGCGTGCTGCGGATCGTCCCCGGCGGGATCGCCGAGATCACCTCCTTCCACGATCCCGGCCTGTTCGGCCGGTTCGCCCTGCCCGACGCCCTCCCGGCCGCGTGAGCGTCCCGCGGCACCGATGAGTTCTCCGGCGCCGCTCGTCTCAACCTCCGAGGTCGCGCCCGAGCACGGGCGCGACCCGCACGAACAGAGGAGTGGACGTGGGCACCATCGACGGGCGGGCGACGACCTCACCGCGGCTGCTGTACTCGGCGACGACGTCGCTGGACGGGTACATCTCCGGACCGGGCGGGGACCAGTCCTGGATGACCGGCTACCTCGGGCCCAACCCGGTGGCCGACGAGCTGGTCTCCGACATCGGCGCGCTGCTGGTGGGGGCGCGCACCTTCGGCGGGGACGACCCGAACCGGGGCACCGACAAGGAGGGCGCGTTCTCCGGGCAGTGGCACGGCCCGCAGTTCGTGCTCACCCACCGGCCGCCCGACGCCGCGCCGGCGGGCGTGACGTTCGTTGACGACCTCGACACGGCCGTGGCCGCCGCCAAGGAGGCGGCGGGCGACAAGACCTACGTCAACGTGCTGGGCGCCAGCGTCGGGAGGCAGTGCCTCGAGGCCGGCGTGCTCGACGAGATCCTCGTGCTCGTCGCCCCGGTCCTGCTCGGCGACGGCGTGCGGTTGTTCGAACGTCGCGGGGGCGAGACGGTGGCGCTGGAACGCACCAGCGTCTCCCGGGCGCCGCTGGCGACGAACCTGTGGTTCCGCGTGCACCCCTGAGGTCGTGCGACGAGGCAGATGGGGGCCTCGTCCACCGCACGCGTCAGCCGGGAAGCACCGGGGG
>NZ_JBVPVA010000764.1:0-5522 GCF_055612215.1 Actinomycetospora sp.
CGCCGACGCCCCGCCCGCCATCACGCCCGGCGCCGCCTCGAAGCCGTCCGCCATCTCGCCCTCCCGGATCGTCCGGATCGATCGACGTCCACAACGTAGGGACGGCCTCCCGACGGTGGGTGCGGTTTCGCGGAACTGGTCGGCCGACCGAAATTCGGGCGCTCGTCGCGTCCCGGCTCCCTAGGGTCCGGGGCGACCGGACCCGCGTCCCCGGAAGGGAGTGGACGGACCGTGGAGAAGATCAGCAGGAAGTTGTGGAACTGGGCGTCCATCCTGGAGCCGGCGACACGGGAGCAGGCCGAGCGCGCGTCCACGATGCCGTTCGTGTTCCCGCACGTCGCGCTGATGCCCGACGCCCACCTGGGCCGGGGCGCGACGGTCGGCTCGGTGATCCCGACCGAGCGCGCGATCATCCCGGCCGCGGTGGGCGTGGACATCGGCTGCGGGATGGCGGCCGTGCGGACGCAGTTCACCCGCGAGCAGGTGACCGCCGTCGGATCGCTCACCCCGCTGCGGGAGGCGATCGAGCGGGCGATCCCGCTCTCGGCCGGCCGCTACAACCAGAAGGTCGTGGCCACGGCCGAGCCGCGGGTCGAGGAGCTGACGAGGCGCGCCGAGAAGGCGCGGTTCGACCCGGCGGACTCCGCGAGGAACTGGCACCTCCAGCTCGGGAGCCTCGGCAGCGGGAACCACTTCATCGAGGTGACCGTCGACGAGCTCGACCGGGTGTGGCTGTTCCTGCACTCCGGCTCGCGCGGGGTGGGCAACAAGATCGCGCAGCGGCACATCAAGGTCGCCCACGACGCGATGACCCGCTGGTGGATCGACCTGCCCGACCCGGACCTCGCCTACCTCGTCGAGGGCACCGACGAGTTCTGGTCCTACATCCGCGAGCTGCGGTGGGCCCAGCACTTCGCGCTGCTCAACCGCGAGGAGATGATGGACCGGGTCGTGCGCCAGGTCGCCGAGTTCATGGGCGAGGACGTGGACGAGCAGGAGCGGATCAACTGCCACCACAACTACACCGAGCAGGAGACCCACTTCGGCCGGAAGGTCTGGGTCTCCCGCAAGGGCGCCATCAACGCCGAGGCGGGCCGACCGGGCCTGATCCCCGGCTCGATGGGGACGGCGTCCTACGTGGTCGGCGGGAAGGGCTTCGCGCCGAGCCTCAACAGTTCGCCGCACGGCGCCGGCCGGGCGTACTCGCGGTCGAAGGCGCGGAAGACCTTCACCGTCGACCAGCTCCGGGAGGCGATGACGGGGATCGAGTACCGGGACACCGACGCGTTCCTGGACGAGATCCCGGCCGCGTACAAAGACGTCGACGTCGTGATGGCCGACGCGGCGGAGCTCGTGGAGGTCCGCCACACGCTCCGCCAGATCGTCAACGTCAAGGGCGAGTGAACGCCGCGGGCGGGCACACGAACCGACCGGTCACCGAACGCTCGGCTCCCGGTCGGAACCGGGTCACCGGATCGGGTGGCGGATCGGCGATCATGGGGCTCCCCGTCCACCGCGAGGAGCGCCGTGCCGTCCGCGTCGTCGTCGACCGTCACCCGCCGCACCGTGCTGCTCGGGGGCGCCGCCGCCCTCGCCACGACCGCCCTCACCACGGGCACCGGCCTCGCCGCCCCGGCCCGCACCGAGGTCTTCACCCTCGGCGTCGCCTCCGGTGACCCGATCCCGGACGGCGTCGTGCTCTGGACCCGCCTGGCCCGCGACCCGCGGGCCAGGCAGGGCGGGATGACCGAGCGGGCCGTCGACGTGGACTGGCAGGTCGCCGACGACGAGCGCTTCAGCCGGGTCCGTGCGGCCGGGCGCACCCGCACCGGGCCCGACGGCGGGTACGCCGTGCACGTCGAGGTCGGGGGGCTCCCGGCCGGCGGGACGTTCTTCTACCGCTTCGGTGCGCTGGGCCGCATCTCGCCGGCGGGCGTCACCCGGACCGCCCCGTCCCCGGGGGCGATGGCCCCGCTGACCATCGCCTCGGCCTCCTGCGCGAACTACGAGCACGGGTACTTCACCGCCTACCGGCACATGGCGCAGGAGCAGCCCGACCTGGTCCTCTTCCTCGGCGACTACCTCTACGAGGAGGCGGCGGGCACCTTCCGCGCGAGATCCGGCAACCCCCGCAGCTACGGGAACGCGGAGCCGACCACCGTCGAGGGCTACCGGCACCGCTACGCCCTCCACCACGCCGACGCCGACCTGCAGGCCGCCCACGCCGCCGCGCCCTGGGTCAGCGTCTTCGACGACCACGAGGTCGCGAACAACTGGGCGGGCGCGCACCCCGAGACCCCGCAGCCCGGCTTCCTCGCACGGCGCGCGGCCGCCTTCCGCGCCTGGTACGAGAACATGCCGGTCCGGCTGCCCCAACGCCCGCAGGGCGCGACGATCCAGTGCTTCCGCCGCCTGACCTGGGGTGCGACCGCCACGCTGCACATGCTCGACACCCGCCAGTACCGCGACGTCCAGCCCTGCGGCGACGCGTACCCGAGCTCGTGTGCCGGGCGGACCGACCCGACGCGCAGCATCACCGGCGGCGCCCAGGAGCGCTGGCTCGTCGACGGGTTCCGCACGTCGCGCGCCCGCTGGGACGTGCTCGGCCAGCAGGTGTTCTTCTCCCAGCTCGACCTGGCGCCCGGCCCGCCGCGCGGGTTCGACGTGGACGCCTGGGACGGCTACCCCGTCGAGCGGGACCGGATCGTCGCGGCCTGGCAGCAGGCCCGGGTCCGCAACGCGGTCGTCCTCTCCGGCGACGTCCACACCCACTACCTGGCCGACGTGCACGCCCGCCACGACGACCCGGGGTCCCCGGTCGTCGGCACGGAGCTGGTGTCGAGCTCGATCACCTCGGAGGGCGACGGCTCCGACCGGTCGGCGAAGGTCACCGAGGCGCTGGCCCGGAACCCGCACGTCCGCTACGGCATCGACCGCCGCGGCTACGTGACCGCGCGGTTCACGGCCGACGAGCTCCGCGCGTCGGTACGGGTCGTGGACCGGGTCTCGACGCCGGGGGCCCCGATCCGCACCGCGGCGACGTTCACCGTCGGCGACCGCACCCCGGGGCTGCGTGCGGCGGCCGGGCCGGGCAGCACCGAGACGGTGCTCGAGCGGCACGGCCGACGGTAGGGTGACGAGGACGGCGCCGGGCTCGTCCCTCGAGCCCGGCGCCTCCTCTTGCGCAGCCAGCACGGGCGCCACCACAACACCCGTGCGGCCGGTCCGCCGGCGAGACGACCTCGGCCGCTCGCGCTGAGGTGAGCCTATCCTAACTCGGCGGGGGCGCCAACCCGGGTCCCCGCGGTGTCGCCGGCGGCGCGCAGGCAGCGCCCCGCGAGGGTCCGCAGCGCCGCGGCGAGCTCGTCCGGGGCCTCGACGACGACCTCGAGCCCCATCCCGACGAGCATGAGCACGGCACCGTCGGCGTGGTCGGCCGCGAGGTGCAGGCGGCACGTCCCGTCGCCGAGGTCGTCGAGGCGGACCTGGTCGGTCCACAGGCGTTCGCGCACGACGTCGGGCGGGGCGAGCACGCGCACGCGGCAGCGGAAGGCGCGGACGTCGGCGACCTTCGACGCGACGTAGGCGGCGGGATCGCCGCCAGGGACGGCCCGCGGTTCGAAGCGCGGACCGGTCGCGAGCCCGTCGGGCCCGACCCGCGGGCGCACGCGGTCGAGGCGCAGGGTGCGCCAGTCGTCGCGGCCGAGGTCGTGGGCGAGCAGGTACCAGCGCCGGCCCCAGGAGACGAGGTGGTGGGGTTCCACCCGGCGTCGGGTCACCGCGCCGTCGTGGGCGGTGTAGTCGAGCTCGAGGACGCGGCGGTCGCGGCACGCGGCGCCCACCGCGACGAGGGCCGCGGGGTCGACGGTCGGCATGGCGCGCAGCGGGGTCACCGTCGAGACGGGCACGGCCGCGACGCGGCGCCGCAGCCGGCCCGGGAGGATGCGTTCGAGCTTGACGAGCGCGCGGACCGCCGCCTCGCCGAGCCCGGCCACGCCGACGCCGCCGGACCCGGCCGCGGTCTGCAGCGTCACCGCGACCGCGACGGCCTCCTCGTCGTCGAGCAGCAGCGGCGGGAGCGCCGCACCCGCCCCGAGGCGGTAGCCGCCGGTCGGGCCGAGGTCGACCTCGACGGGGTAGTCCAGGGCGCGCAGCTTCTCGACGTCGCGGCGCACGGTGCGCACCGAGACGCCGAGGCGCTCCGCGAGCTCCGGGCCGGACCACTCGGGGCGGATCTGCAGCAGCGAGAGCAGGCGCAGCAGGCGGGCGGACGTCTCGAGCACGCCTCATCCTCGCGCGGGAGGCGGTCAGGAGGTGACCGGCTCCCCGACGACAGCAACGGCGCTTTCCCGGCCTGTGACGGCAGTACGGCGCCGGTCGCCCAGCGCGTCACGGTCGACAGGTCGTCAGCGCCCGTACGATCGCGGGTGATGACCACGAAGACCGTGCCGGTGCCGCGCTACCGGTTCGAACGCGACACCCGCTACCTCGTCACGATCGTCGACGACGACGGCGGGCGTGCGGACCACCGGCTCGACGCCTACCAGGGCTGGCTGGCCGGCCCCGACGGCATCCGACACCGGTTCGGCGCGCACCGCCGGGCGCGCACCGAGGTCCGGGACGACCGCATCAAGGCGACGGTCGGACCGATCTGAGCGCGGCCGTCCCGACCGCCGCGGGGGACACGACCGGCCCTGCCCGGTCGGCCGCGCCCCCCGCGCCGTCTCCGCACTCCTGGTCCTCGTGGAGTGCCGGCCCTCGTCCGACGCCGCCGCCTCCGACTCGGCGGGTCGTCCTCGGGCCCGGCTCCCGGACCGGGTGGGGACTCAGCTCACGAGACCGCAGCGGAAGCCCTGGGCCACCGCCTGCGCGCGGTCGGACGCCGAGAGCTTGCGGAACAGCCGCCGGGCGTGCGTCTTGACGGTGTCCTCGGACAGGTAGAGCTCGCGGCCGATCTGGCCGTTGCTCTTGCCCTGGCTCATCCCGCGGAGGACCTGCATCTCGCGCTCGGTGAGGTTGATGCTGGACCCGGGCTCGGCCCCGCCGCGCTGGGTCGGGAACACGTCGCCCATCGTGGAGCTGGCGAGCGCGGCCACGAGCTCGGGGCGCGACGCGTCCCAGCGCAGGTAGCCGCGGGCACCGCCGGCGATGGCCGAGGCGATGCTGCCCGCGTCGTCGGGCGCGCCGAAGACGATGACGTTCGCGCCGTGGTGGGCCGCGACGAGGCGGCGGGTGGCCTCCGCGCCCGAGCTGACCGCGCGCTGCGTGCCGACGAAGACGACGTCGACGGGCTGGCGTGCGTAGCGGGCGAGCAGGTCCTCCGGGGTGGCCACGCAGTCGATGCGCTGCACGCCGGGCACGGCCGACATGACGCGGGTCAGCCCTTCGCGGACGCTGCGGCGGTCGTCGCAGATCAGAACCGTCCTCATTCAGACTCCAGTTCCCGGTGTCGGTCCCGCTCGGGGAGGGACCCACGGCTGTTTCCAAGGCGGCCCACGGTGGGCGCTGTCCTTCCATCGGCG